>PEXO01000392.1 GCA_002779045.1 Elusimicrobia bacterium CG08_land_8_20_14_0_20_59_10
GAAACACGATGTTCGCTCATTCTGCCGGCTTGCTCGCATGAGCATTAGCCTACTCTTCCACATTATTTACGAACGACTCTCTATTTTCTATTCTCTTACCTTGTTCCCAATACGTAATGGGTACTCTGCGGGACTTGGGCGCGGAAATAAACGCCGGTCTCGGATTCGGAGATTTTTTCCGGGACCGCCTTCTGCCAGCCGCCGGATGTCAGGTACAGCAGTTCAGCCTCCGCTTTCGGAGCGTAGCAGTCGCCAGTCAGGCGGAATTCCATTACAATCTCACCCTGGATGTTCCCAAGCCCGGCCAGCATCTGAAGCGAACCGCATATCCTGACGTCTTTGGGAAGGCTGAGCGCGAGCTTCTCCGGCAACTCGCCCTCGGCCACGGTGAAAGCGGTCGGGGGGGCTCCGCGGGTCAGGATTCTGAAACTCAGCTTCGACGCCGGGGAATCCGGCGAAACCCCTTCTATCTGGTATTGAACCCCCGATGGAGACAGCCTGAGCGTTTTGGCGGTTACCGCGTAAGCGTGAAGCTTGGCCGCCGTCAGGCGTTCCGAAGCCAGTACCGTATCGCGGACCGTCCTGAGCTCCTGGCGCTCTTTCTTGCCGAACCTGAACAAAATGGAGAAGCGGTGCGAATTGCCTATGTCGCCGAACGGCGAAAAGGCATAATCCAGCGAAAACCTGTCAAAGGCGAGACCAAGTCCCGCCGAGAAGCCGGACCAGGCCCCAAGCTCATTTCCGTGCAGCCGGTAGCGGTAGCCGGAACGCAGAACAAGCTTGTTCGTCAGCAGCTGCTCAAGTCCGAGCGCGAAGAAGGGATAATTATCCACTGACTTGGAGATATCCAGGCTGACGAGCGCCCCGGTCTCGGGCAGGCGGCGGCTTAAGCCGGCCCGCAGCGTAAACGGAAGATTATAACGCCTGGAGATGAACTTAATGCCGGGGCCTATATTCTGCGCCACGGCGCCGGCCGTGAACAGGCGGCCGCGCCAATTGAAAGACCGGGTTACCCCCAGGTCCAGGGCGGCGCTGGAGCCGGATTCATCATCTATGCTTTGATTTATAAACTTGACGGCCGCGCCGATATTAGTGTCGGGATCATAGGCAAAACCATAGCCCAGAGAAAAAGCCAGATCATAAGCCCTGAAGGTTCCCTCCGAAACCGAGATGGGGATTAGCGGGTCGTTTTCATAAAGGCCGCTCCGGCGCTCCATGTCTTTAGGCGTGTAGAAGTAATTCAGCCCCAGCCCCCATACCCCCCCGCGCAGGGCGGCCGGCTTGACAAATGACGGTAAACGGCTCCCCTCAAGCGTATAAACGATGAATTCCTGCTTAAGTCCCTCAAAATAGTCGTTATGCGTGAAAGCGAGCGATTTGTCTTTAAGATAGGCTAAACCGGCCGGGTTCCAGTAAACGGCATAAGGGTCATCGGCAACGGCGGTGAAAGCCCCGGCCATGGCGACCGCCCGGGCCCCCACCGGTATCTTAAGGAACGCGGCCGAGGTGGAGCCGGCGGAAGGGTAAATCTCGGCAGAATATAGGGATAAGGGATAA
>PEXO01000276.1 GCA_002779045.1 Elusimicrobia bacterium CG08_land_8_20_14_0_20_59_10
TAATACCCGCCGACCTTAAAGCGTCGGCCCTGGAATACTATCTGGCGAACAGGGATAAGATCGGGAACTTAAGGTACATCGGGGTGCTTGATTTTTCCAGGCACTCCAGCGTGGCGCGGTTCTATATCGCTGACGTGGAAACTGGCGGCGTAAAGGCTGTCCATGTGGCGCACGGCTCCGGCTCGGACCCGGACCACGACGGTTTCGCGGATATTTTCAGCAATAAGAACAACTCCAACGCCTCCTCCCTGGGTTTTTACCTGACAGGGGAGATTTACACCGGCAAGCATGGGCGCTCCATGCGGCTGCATGGGCTTTCAGCTACCAATTCCAACGCCTATGAGCGGGCTGTGGTCATACACGCCGCCGCCTATGTAAGGGACGAAGCCGTAAAGCAGGGGCGTTCCTGGGGCTGCCCCGCCGTCAGCACAGCGAACAGGGATCATGTAATTAACGCGCTCAAGGGCGGCGCTCTTATCTACGCCGGCCTGAGCGGCTCCTCCAAATAACTCACCCGATCGCCCCTGTCAAGATCCCCGATGAACTTCAGAACGAAACCCCGGCGGTGAGCTGCAGCAGCAGCTTCGCCCCGGAGGAGGTGTATTCGCGGCAGCCCGGCCCCAGGTAGGCGCTGGCCAGGAAGCCGGCGGAAAGGTCGTTCATGTTCTTGTAGGACACGCCGGCGCTGAGCACGCCGGAATCGTCGCTTAGATTACGCACATAATTGAGATTAAGCGCCATATCCTCGATAATGAACCGGCTGACGCTGGTGAACACCGCGCCGTACCAGCGCGACAGGTAGTTGGGCTCGTAAAGGCCGTTTCCCGTAAGGAAATCTTTTTTTGTCCCGGCGGCGCTCAGCAGCGCCAGCGGGCCGGTATAGGTATAGGCCGTTTTGTCCCTGAACGGGCTGCCGTCATAGCCTGTCCGGTTATAGAAAAATTCGGCCGCCACGGTAAGCCTGTCGTTGAAGTTGCCCAGCCGGAAACCTTCACTGAAATTGACCGCGGCTTTGGTCACCCAGTCGTCGTCCTTGAGATAGGTATCAAGGACGCCGCCGCTTTCGCGGATGAAGCGGGTATTATCCCTGCGCGCCACGCTTACCTCCCCCGCTATGTCCACATCGCCCAGGCGGCTGGAGACATCGTAGCCGAAGACCGGGTAGCGGCGGCGCTTGGCCCAGCCGGAGAAAGCCATCTCGGTCTTGCCGGCCAGGAGTTCGAACTTGAGCGCGCCGCCCAGGTCCTGCGCCTCGCCGGCGCCGCCGGTGTCCAGAAAACCGTAGATATTATAGGCGGCGCCGAACGGGACATGGAACTTTACGCCGTAGGCCCCGTCCCGGTAGCCTATCTTGCGGATGAACGGCTTCTTCTCCACGTTCACCAGGTCCGTGGGATTCCAGAGGGAGCAGCGCCCCCACTGCAGCACCTGTTTGCCGGTACGGAAATAAATGTCGCGGTCCAGGTTGAAATCAAGGAAGGCCTCGCGCAGCGTGGAAGAGGTCTCGCGCCCGCGTGGAACGTAACGGG
>PEXO01000024.1 GCA_002779045.1 Elusimicrobia bacterium CG08_land_8_20_14_0_20_59_10
GAGCAGGTGGTAGCCGCGGCGGTGAATCCTTCAGCAACTGAAGGATTCAGGCTAATACAGCACCGCTATTTTGAATCTCTGGCTCGAGGTTTTACCCGAGTAGCGTTTTGTTATGAGGGCCACGTAGCCGCCGGGCTCCACCATCGTTCCCCTGTCGTTGCGCCCGTTCCATTGCCAGACCTTGTTCCCGCCGGAGGCTTCGTTCGCCTTTTTCTCATGCACCAGCCTGCCCTGCAGGGTGAAGATCTTGAGCGTTACGTCGGCGGCGGCCTCCAGGTGAAAGCCGATGTTAGTGGCGCCTTCGGAAGGGTTGAAGGGGTTCGGCCAGTTATAGGGTTTGGAGACCGGCGTTTCAGTACCGGAGATCCAGACCGTCACCCCGTCGCCGGCGTCGGAAAATTCGCCCAGAACTCCGGCCAGACTTTCGGCGCGCACCCTGGCGTAATAGGTTTTGCCCGAGTCCAGTGTGTCGGTGGAATATGAAAGAGTGGCGGCTGGAACGCTGTGATGAAAAAGGAAGTCGCTCGCGCCGGGAGTCGTGCCTATTTCCAGCCAGTAACGGTATACGGCCGCCGCGCCGGAAGGCGGATACCAGGCGAAGGTCGCCTGGCCGGTATAAGAAAACCTGGAGGTAGGCTGCGGAGGTTCGGGCTGGCCCGGCGCCTCCAAATCAGTGAAATTCCCCGGAGCCGTAGAGACGGCCGCCGAGAATGCGCTGGGAACCCCGTTGTTGTTCAACGACAGAACCCGCGCGCTGTAAAAAGTTCCCAGGGAAAGATTCGTAAAGGAGGCCTCGCGCGCCGCCGTTACGCTTGAGCCTGAAAGGGTGTAGAAGCCGTCGGTCGAGATCTGGGCCTCGTATAAGGTCCAGGAGGGATTGAACCCCGTTCCGGCGGAACCCGAAGACCAGGCGAAGGTGAAGCTGTCCAGGAAAACTCCGGTAAAAGCGGGGTCCGCCGGGGCGACCGCCAGCGTCGAGGTGGACAGGAATGAAGTGAAAGAAGTATGCGCGCCGTCGAGTCCCAGCGCCCGCGCCCTGAAATAATAGGTAGCGTTTATGGCGAGCCCCGAAGAGGAGGAGGAAAGCGCTACCAGGCCGGTCGTGGTCGAAACGGCGCCTGAGAAATCCCCGTTCTCCGCGCGGGAGACCTCGTAAGCGGTGTAACCGGGGTTGAAACCTTCGCTCGCGGTACCGGAAGACCAGCTGAAGGTGATCGCTCCGGGGGACAGGTTCGAGAAAGCGGCGGTCTGCGAGGCGGCCGGCGAAGCTGCCGAGGTGTAGGTGGAGAGTTCCGTTGAAGGGATGCTGTCGCCGTAGTCGGTATAAGCCGTGAGCGTTCTGCGATACAAGGTGTCGGGAACGAGGGCCGTTTCATAG
>PEXO01000260.1 GCA_002779045.1 Elusimicrobia bacterium CG08_land_8_20_14_0_20_59_10
CGCGCCGTCGATGACCAGCTGCACGCCGCGCTTGAGGAAATCGTTGTCTATCGCCTTCACGTCGGCCTCCAGCGCCAGGAAGCCCTCCTTCTTGGCCTTCTGCGACAAAGAGACGAAAGTGGAGACCAGGCGCGAAGTATCATCGCCCTTGGAGGTAAGCACCTGTTTGAGCACGTGGCCCAGTTTAATTATGGCGGAAAGCGGGTAATTGACCAGGATGGCGCAGAAAGTGCCGCCGATGACTATCAGGAAGGCCTCGAGGTTTATGAAAGGTTTGAAACCGTTAACCCCGCCCCCCATGTAAATGGCCCCGAGGACGAAACCAAAGAAAACTATTATGCCGCTGAATGTCGCTATATCCATAGTTCACACCTCGGAGAATTCGGGGAAACAGGAAGAAACCTCGTTTATGACTTATGAAAAGGTCTATCCTCTTTTTTCTCGAACCCGGCGATAGGGTTCACGCATTTACACTCGGAATAGACCTTTTTACGGTATTCGATGATCTTGGCCACCACCTCGTCCACCGGGTTCTTTACTATGAACCGGTTGCCGGTGGCCAGGTTCAGCACGGTATCGGGCGCCGCCTCCATGCTCTCTATGAGCTCGGCGTTCACTATTATCATCGTACCATTAAGTTTTTCAAGTTTGACCATTGTACACTTCCGTCAATAATTATACCTAAAATCATGCGGGGGACAGACCGGCCGCAGGGCCGGGCCGTTCGGGAAGAGGGCAGGGGACGCGCGCCCGTCAGGAAGCTTTACCTTTTAAAGCCCATTTCAGCCTGTTGCCGAGGGACCGCTCAATATCCTTATAGACTTCGAGCTGGGAGGAAAGCTCGCTGATATTGGCGTTCGAGGCTTCGAGCTGCGCCATCGTCTCGGCGTCGCGGGCGGCGGCCGCGGCACGCTCGGATTCTATCATGGCGGCGGTCTCACCGGTCTGCAGGTCCATCTGCTGTATCTTCTGTTTTAGGAAAAGCAGCTCGGATTCGAAGCGGCTGCGGTTCTCGCTTTCTATCCTGTAATTTTCCTTCAGCGCGGTCAGCTCGCTCTCCAGGGAGCCTTTGCGGGAATCCAGCGCGGCATATTGTTCGGTCAGCGCCGTCTGCTGCGCGGCGGCGTCGTTGAGGCGCTTCTCCGCTTCGGCCTTCAGGGCGGCCATATCAGCGGCCAGGGTCTCGTTGCGGCGCAGGTCTATCTCCAGCTTGGACACGCGGGTGTCGTATTCCTTCTGCCTGGCGGCCAGCGTCGTTTCGGCATAGCTGAGCGCGCCGGAAAGCTTGCGCAGCTCGGTGTCCATGGTGGCCTTGGCGCCTTCGGCGGACAGCGCGGCCATGCGCGCTTCCTTGAGCTGCTTTGTGTAATCGTCCTCCAGTTTGCGCTTCAGCGCCGTCTTTTCGTCTTCTACGGCGGCATCGTACTTGGTGCGCATCTGGAACATGCCGGCATCCAGTTCGGCCTGGTGCCTGGCGGCCAGCTTGGTAAGTTCGGTCTGGTGCGAATTGGAAAGACGGGCAAGCTCTTCCTGGTGCACTTTCGCCAGTTGGGCGCCGTAATCCTCCCGCGCTTTCTCGCAGACGACCTTGACCTTTTCGCATTCTTCCTTGGTAATACTCCGGCTATTGTCCAGCTCCTGCCGGTATTTTTTTATTTCCTCCAGCTGCGCGCCCATCGTAGCCGCCAGCTGCATCTTGTCCAGCTTGAGCTGCCCGCGCTCCTTATCCATGGCCGCGTTTATGGCCTGCACGCGGGCTACGAACCCCTTTACCTTCAGCAGTTCGGAGATGGCGCGCATCTTGTCGCCGGCCACCTCGGCCAGCGTCCTTTCCTTGTCCTGCAGCTGCGCTTCGAAAACGGCCTGCGCTTTCTTTATCTCCTCGTTCTTTTCGGCGTTCTTGCGGTCCGAAAGCGAACCTATCTCCGCCTGCAGCCTTCCGGTCTCGGCCTGCAGTTTCGACACCTCGGAGGCGTGGCGCTCTTCGCGGTGCTTTTCCTCCGCGGCCCGCTTCTCCTCCACATGCCTGGCGTCCTCTTTCAGCTTTTCCTCGCGCATCCGCAAAATTGAATTTTCGGCCCGTATCTCGGCCAGTTCGCGCTCCTTCTCGGGCAGCGCCTTTATATAGGATTCTATGGAGGCCTTCTCCCTGTCGGAGCGGGCCACGTCTTCGCGCAGCCTGGAGATCTCGCGCTCGGACATCTCCTTCTCCATGCTCAGCCGGCGGTACTCGTCCTGCGTATCGCGCAGCTTCCCGGAATCGGATTTCAGGGAACGAATGGTCTCTTCGCGTGCGGAAAGCTCCTTCTGCCAGTGGGCCTTCTCGTCCAGCCAGCGGCGCTCCATCTCCTGGAGCCGGTTGATAAAATGGCCTTCCACGTCCTTACCCTGCGTTTCGCGCTCGGAGAGCTGGTTCTTGAGCGTCTGCATCCAGGTCTCGCGCTCGGCCGCCAGGCGCGACTCCATCTCCTTAACCTTGCCCTTAAGGGCGATCCGTTCTTCCTCCACCTGGCTGTCGCGCCGGTCGCGGCGCATCTTGTCCTGTATATCCTTTAAAGACGATTCGACGCGGGACGAGAGGGCCTCGTCCTGCTGGTTCTTGAGCGCGGCCAGCAGGGCTTTCTCTTTCTCCTGTGCCACGGTCTTCTCCATCTCGGAGATCTTTTTTTCCAGCTTGTCCTTTTCTTCGGACATCCGCGCTATTTCGGGCGAGGGGCCGGAGGGCTGGGCGGCAGCGAAAGGCTGGGGCTGCGCGGCAAAAGGCGCGGCCGGGAATGATGGAGGTTTTGGAAGCGGCGGGGGCGGCGGCTTACCGGGCCTTGACGCCATTCCGGGCGGCAAGGGCAGCATGCCCGGGGGAAGTTTATGCTCTTTTTCGTCCATATAAAGACCGCTTACCTTAGGAATATTGTAAACAAGACGGATTTCGATTAAGTTGAAAAAATGTTAACAAACAAAATCGGGGATCGGGAAAAGGATTTCATCTCCGCTTTTTGATCCTTGATCCCCGATCCATGCTCTTCATCTGCCGACCTGCTGCTTAAATCCGGCCAGCCACTGCGCGGCGGCCGGGTCCCCGGAAAGAGAGACATAGCGCTCATAGGCGGCCACCGCCTCGTCCACGCGCTGCATGGCATAATACACGGTGCCCAGGTACTGCCAGACGGAGGCGTCCTGCGGATTCATCGAAGAGGCGTATTCCAGGTATTGCAGGCTTTCCGGCAGCTTTCCCTGGTTATAAAACTCCACTCCGGCGGAGAAGTACTGCGCCGCTTCCGCGGCCCCGGCCGGGTCAGGCTCGTCCGCCGCCTGCGGCGCCGCCGGTTTGGCCGCGCCCATGCTCTCGAATTTGCGCCGGCGCTGGTCCCCGGAAGACAGCTCGCCGCCGTCTATTATATAGACCTCCTGGCTGTCCTGCTGGCGAAAATTGATCTTCCCCTCGGCCTCCAGGCTTTTCACGGCGTCAATAATGCGCATCTGCGCCTCGTCCGCCTGCGCGGCGGTTATATCGCCGGAATACTCCATTATCTCCTTAATAGCGCTCGCTGCGCCCTGCGACATATTGGCGAAGAACTTGTTAACCAGCTGCGGGTCGGCCTTGTTCACGGCCTTGGCTATGTCCTCGTTGCTTATGCTCCTTATCAGCGTCTGCAGATCCTTATCGGTAAAGTCCAGCAGGCTCTCGAAAGTAAGTATTATCTTCTTTATCTTCTCGTAAATGTCCGGTTTCTGGGTCTTAAGGTACTCGATTATGTTCTTGCGGGTAGCCGGATCGCTGTCCTCAAGCATCTTCGCCAGGCTTTCCACCCCGCCCATGACGAAATCCACGTTCTCGCGTATTTCCTTGTCTATGGCCTCTATCTGCTCGCGCGTAGCCTGGCGCACGGTCAGGGATTCCAGCGCCACGCGGGACTGCATCTCTATGGGCAGCATGGAAAGCACCTGGCGCGACAGCTCCAGCTTCATATAGCTCAGCACCAGCGCTATCACCCAGGGGTCCTCCTTCTTCAGGAGGAAGTAATATACCAGCTTGCGCAGGTTCTCCTCCGTTATGTAGGTGAACGGCTCGAATTTTTTCATAAGCTCGTCCTCATCGTCATTTTCCTCTTCCGTCTTCTGAAGGAAATTCATATCTATCGACTGGTGGCCTTCCTGTATCCCCTCGCCGGCTCCCCCCCCCTCGCCGCCTTTCCCTTCCTCGGTCTTCTGCTCTATGTTTACCTCGGCGCCCGGCTTGGCCATAAGGGCCTTCACGTACTTGCGGAAGAAGCCCCATAGCGGCCCGAAAAGGAACAGCAGGAACAGCAGCGCCAGGGCGGCGTAAAGCAGGGGGAGATACACCCCGGGGCGCTTAAGGTCGGCCACGGCGTCGCGCGCCTTGAAGCGGGTGGGCTTGAAAAGAACGGTCGGCGCGGCCGTGTCGTGGATCTTGTAAGGAACGAGGAAATCGTCTATGCGCGAGCGCGCCAGGGTAAGCGTTTCGGAGGAAATATTCAAGTCGTGTATCACCGTCACCTGGAAACGGGTTATCTCGGTCTTCACGCCGTAGCGGGTCTCGGTAGCGCCCTTAGCCTGCTGCGCCTCCTGGCCCTGCGCCGCTGCCGGGCGCTTGCTCTCTCCCCCAAGCACGGACTTGGGCTTGGGGATGCCGGGCATCAGGAAATCCATATCCTGGGAGTTAGTGGCGCCTTTTTCCTTGTACTTCTGTATTATGCCCTTCCCCTCCTTGGTCTGCTCGGCCTTCTTGGACACCACCTCCAGCTCCACATCCGCGAAAACGAAGGATTTCCCCTCGCCCAGTATGGGGTCGAGTATCTCGGTCTTGATCTTGGTCTCCGCCTCGCGGCGCAGCCCGTCCTGCCGCTCCATTACGGAGACGTCCATGGCGTTCTGCGCGCGGGCCGGGCCCGGCGCGAACAGCAGCAGTATCGAAATCAGATAACTTAGCTTCATATATCCCGTAATTATTGTATATATACCTTATTACAGAAACGTTTCAGAAAAGTTCAAAACTTGCGCGCGGACCCGAAAAACCGGTTTCTCCTCTTTATTCCACCGCCTTTACATGATAGCCCGGGCAAATTTGCCGAAAAGTCGAAGGGTCCGGTCGGGGGCCCGGGTTATCAAAACGCGCTCGGCCACACCGTGGCCTCGCTCTGCCTCAGGCTTCGGCGCTATGCAAGCCTCAGCCTTCGGAAGGTTTTGCTAACCCGGGCCCCCGGCCGGACCCGGCCGTGCTTACCGCGCTGCTCCCGGCCCCCTGACTTTACTTCACCTGCCTGAGGAATTCCTTCACCATCTTATTGCCGGGATTGATCTCTACGACCTTTTCCCAGATGACCCGGGCCTTGTCCTTCTGGTCCATCAGGTAGAAGGCGCTGCCCATGATCTCCAGGGCGGTCTCGTTATTGGGCTCCAGGTCCAGGATATCCTGCGAGCGGGTCATGGCCAGGTCGTATTTGCCGTCATAGATGGCCTGGCGCGCGTCGTAGGTGCGCTGGTCGATATAGGTGAAGATCTCAGGGCCCTCGGGCTTGCGGGTGAGCTCCGTAACCCCGGACTCTTTCTCCACCATGTTCAGCAGGCTCAGCAGGCGGTCGTTCTTGGGCTCCTTGTTAAAAGCGTGGCGCAGCACGTTCACCGCGCTGCGCATATCCTTGCCGTCCACGTAGGCGATGATGCCGCGGCGGGTAAGAGTGGGGACCTCTTCGCTGCCGGTGGAGTTCGGCACATAGTCCACGGCGCCCTGCAGGCGGGTTACCATGCGGCGTATCTCGCTGTTGCCGGGGTCGGCGTCCATCGCGGCCCGGAGCTTCTCCATGGCGCGGCCGAAGCTGCCGGATTTGAAGTACTGCATGGCCTGGCGGATCAACTCGCGCACCTGGCTGCCGTGCCTGGCCTTGTTGGAACCGCCCATGCGCATGGTGACGGAAAAGCGGGTGGTGGTGCCGAGCGCGTGCACGCCCTGGGCCACGTCAAAGCCGAAATCCTTGTACTTGATGCCCAGGCCGAAATCCGCTTCCTGTATGCCGGGGGCGCCCACCACGCCGAAGCGCAGCGCCGACCAGTACATCAGCCAGTATTCCCCGCCGAAGCGCCAGTTCATATCCGCGCCCTGCTGCTTCGACAGGTCGAAGCCGAAGATCAGGCCGCCCTTGAAGAGGCTGAGCGCCTGTCCCAGCTTGAGGGTAAGAGGCAGCTTGTCGTCGGTGTCGCCGGAGGACATCGCGAACACGTTCTGCGCGCCTATTGCCACACGGTAGTTGGGAGAGAAGCGCTGCAGCATGGT
This sequence comes from Elusimicrobia bacterium CG08_land_8_20_14_0_20_59_10, assembly GCA_002779045.1. Lineage (GTDB taxonomy): Bacteria > Elusimicrobiota > Elusimicrobia > Elusimicrobiales > UBA9959 > UBA9959. The sequence continues at coordinate 6,290 of PEXO01000260.1, forward strand.
CACGTCCACCGCGTTGAAGGAGTCCTTGGAGGTGTCCAGCTGGCGGGTGATGTTCTTGACCATGAAGCCGAAAGAAAGCTTCTCGGAAACGTCGCGGCCCCAGGATAAAGCCATCGCCCGCTCCACATTGTCGAAGGTGCCCATGCTCTTTATGTCGATAATTTCGTCGCCGGAAGCATTGGCGGTGATGGAGATCCTTTCGAAACCGGTGGATTTAAGCTGCGTCAGGCTCAGCGCCCAGGTGCCCTTGGAGACGGTGGGATAGGCGAAGGTGAAGAAGTTTAGCGTGGTGTCGGCGAACAGGGTGGCCTGCATCGCGGTGAATTCCTTGCGCTCCAGCAGCGTCAGCGCGGCGGGATTCCAGTAGGAGGCGGAGGCGTCGTCGGACACCGCGAAGAAAGCGCCGCCCATGCCCAGGCCGCGGGCGCCGGCGCCGTAGGACATGAACTGGCCGGGCTGGCCGCCGGACTGGGCGAAAGAAAGCTGGCTCCCGAAAATAAAAAGACCCGCGGCCAGGCCGAAACGTATAATACGCTTCAGGGCTTGAACAGCCAACGGGGCAACAGCATTAACGACAATGCGTTTCATTGTTTTCGGCAGCCTGACCCCCGCTCACTTAGCGGGTCTTAGCTTTGCGCCGCCGGCTTTAGCCGGCTTTGCTATTATCGTAACATCACTGCATTACAAAAGAATTACACTTTTATTCCATTTATAGTATACCACACAAAAACCGTTTGTCAAGGCCTACCTATTGACATGTCAATAAGCGGCAAAGCCGCCTGTCGCCCCGTGACTTGC
>PEXO01000211.1 GCA_002779045.1 Elusimicrobia bacterium CG08_land_8_20_14_0_20_59_10
CAAGTAATATTTTAGGTGAGTTTATGCGGGGTTTGCGGTGGGTTAGAGTTGGCGGCGGAGGTGGCTACCAGGGCCTGCGGGGTCCGGGATTCGTGTCGTGCGCCCCTCTTTAATTACGCTCAAGTTTGGGGGAGGCGGGGGGCAGGGGGACCGGGTTAGGCCGCCTGAAGCGCATAGCGCATGTTACGGCACGGCCATAGGCCAGCAAAACCTTCCGAAGGACGAGGCTTGCGTAGCGCCGGGTGGAGTGAAGCGACACAATTCAGCGCTCATGCACTGAGGCAGAGCGAGGCCACGGTGTGGCCGAGCGCGTTTTGCGTTCCGGCCCCCCCCTGGCCGCCGCCGACCGGATACCGCACTTAGGCCCGGGAGAGGTGGGAGATCTCCATGAACTCTTTGACGCCCTTATTCTCGGACTGGCGGAACTTGGCGGGCTCGGAGACTTCCACGAATTCCCCGCCGTAAAGCATCGCCACGCGGCTGGAAATTTCCAGCGCCAGTTTAAGGTCGTGCGTGACCACTATAGAAGTGATCTTCAGCTTGGCGCGCATGTCCAGGATAAGGTCCTTCACCATCCCGGTAGTGACCGGGTCCAACCCCGTAGTAGGCTCGTCGTAAAGGATATACTTCGGCTCCGCCGCCACCGAGCGTGCCAGGGACACCCGCTTCTTCATCCCCACCGAAAGCTCCGCCGGCTTCAACTGCTCCACGTCCTTCAGGCCCACCAGCGCCAGCTTCTCTTTAACCACGCGCGGGTAATCGCTCTTAGGGATGTCCGTCAGGTACTTCAGCCCGAAAGCCACGTTCTCCAGCACCGTAAGCGAATCGAACAGCGCCCCCTCCTGGAACAGGTAGCCGAAACTGCGCCGCACCTTGGCCAGCGTAAATTCATTGGTAGTGGAACCGATATCCACTCCGTCCACTATTATCTGCCCGCCCTCCGGCCTTAACAGCCGTATCAGGCATTTGATAAAAGTGCTCTTGCCTATGCCCGAAGGCCCGATAACGCTGAACAGCTCCCCCCCTTCAATGTCGACGGAGATATCCTTGAGGATAACCTTATCCCCGAAAGCCTTGTTCAGTTTCTTTATCTCGATCATACCTTACCTATACCCACACCAGCGGGCCTGCCGGGAGAGGGTTTCTGAGCGCCCTCACGGAAGCCGAGGCTTGCGCAGCGCCGAGGCTGAGTGGGGGCGGCGCGCACGGTGTGCGCGACCGCGTGCCGAAGAAACCCTCTCCCGGCAGGGCTGCCAACACACTCATATCCCCACCGCCACCAGCAGCGCGCTGATAAAGTAATCCAGCACCATCACCAGCACCATGCTCACCACCACCGCCTCCGTGGTGGACTTGCCCACGCCCTCCGCCCCGCCCTTCGTGTTAAGCCCCTTGTAGCAGGACACCGTGGCTATCATGAAAGCGAAAAAATAAGTTTTAAGGAACCCGTGCAGAAAATCCCCGACATCCAGGTAGGTGAAGATATCATCGAAGTACACCGCGCTCGGCACGCCCAGCTTCACCATCCCCACGATGCAGCCGCCCGCCACGCCGATAAAATCCGCGAACACCGTCAAAAGGGGCAGCGTGATAAGGAAGGCTATGTAGCGCGGCACCAGCAGGTAGCGCGTCGGGTTCGTGCCCAGCGTATAGAGCGCGTCTATCTGCTCGGTCACCTTCATCGTGCCTATCTCCGCCGTCACCACGGCCCCGGCGCGACCCGCCACTACGATGGACGTCAGCACCGGCCCAAGCTCCTTGATCATGGAGAAAGCCACCATCGTGCCGATGAACATGGGCTCGTTGAAAAGGTTCTTCATGGAGGAGCCCATCTGCAGCGCCAGCACCATGCCGGTAAAAAAACTGGTCAGCGCGGTGACGGTGAACGAATCGACCCCGATCTTAACGGACTGCTTTATCGTTTCCTTGAGCTCGAACTTGGAACGGAAGAACCAGAAGACTACGGACTTGAACATGAGCGCGGCCCCGCCCAGGGCCTCCGCCAGGCCCAGGAACTCGCGGCCTATATGCTCGGTTATCGGGTGTTTCATTCCACGTACACCCTCGGCACGCGCGCGGAAATAAGCGTGACTATCTCATAGGTTATCGTGCCGGCGAGGTCCGCCAGCTCGGCCGCGGTTATCTCCGCGGCGCCCTGCCGGCCCAGCAGCACCGCCTCGGACCCGACGGCGGAGTCCTTGACCGCCGTCACGTCCGCCATAATCATGTCCATCGTCACATTACCAAGCACGCGGCAGCGCAGTCCCCCTATCAGCACGTCCGCCTTGTTGGAAAAACGGCGCAGGTAGCCGTCGCCGTAACCGACGGGGATGGTGGCTATCTTAAGCGGCCGGTCCGCCCGGAAGGATTTGTTATAACTGATAAAGGCGCCCTCGCGCACGTTCTTGATGAAAACTATGCTGCTTTTCAGCGACAAGGCGGGCTCGAACCCTTCGGCCAGCCCGTAGGCCGCTATGCCGCAGCGCACCAGGTCCATGCGGCTGACGGGGCAGTTCATGGCGGCGCAGGAATTGGCACAGTGCAGCAGAAGCCCGCGCACCCCGCGCGCCTCCAGCTCCGCAGCCGTCTCGCTGAAGATAGAAAGCTGCGCCCCGGTATAGTCCGGGTCGGAGTCCGCGCTGGAAAGATGCGTATACAGCCCTGCCACCTCCACGCTGCCGGAGGCGGAAAGCTCGTCGTAGATCTTAAGCAGGGACGGCCGGCGCGCGCCTATGCGGCCCATGCCCGTCTCAAGCTTCATGTGGCAGACGGCTTTTTTACCCAGCTTGCGCGCGGCCGCTATCACCTGCCGCGCCGCGTCCAGGCTGGCAATGGTCACTATCAGGCCGGCATTGATGGCCTCCACGAAGCTCTTGAAGGGGTAGAGGCTGCCCAGCACCAGCACGGGCCCCTTAATGCCGTCGGCGCGCAGCGCCAGCCCCTCCTCTACCGAAGACACGCCGAAGCCCCACGCGAGGCCCTCGCGTTCGGCCAGGCGTGAAAGCCCGGCCGCGCCGTGGCCGTAGGCATTGGCCTTCACCATGAAAAGCAACCGGGCCGGCGAGACCGCTTTTTTGATCTTTTTAAGGTTATTCCTTACGGCTGACAGCCGTATCTCGGCGCGGGTAGGCCGCAGGATGCGCCCGGCGGATACGGTTGCGGAATTCATGCGGAAATGCTCAGAACACGGCCTCTTCGGGCACGGAGTTCTCTATGCCGGGCATGGCCGGGTTCTCGAACTTGGTGTACTCGTGGAAGAAAGCCAGTTCCACGTCGCCCACGGGGCCGTTGCGCTGCTTGGCGATTATAAGCGTGGCCTTATTCTTCAGGGTGGGGTCTTCGCGCTTGTAGTATTCCTCGCGGTGTATCAGTCCCACCACGTCGGCATCCTGCTCTATGGAACCGGAATCGCGCAGGTCGGAAAGCTGCGGGCGGTTGCCCTCGCGGGCCTTATCCTCGCTGCGCCGGTTCAACTGAGAAAGCGCCATCACCGGCACTTCCATGCTGCGCGCCAGGTCCTTGAGCAGGCGGGAGATCTCCGACACCTCCTGCTGGCGGCTTTCGGAGCGGCCCATGCCGCGTATCAGCTGCAGGTAGTCTATTATTATCAGCCCCAGCTGCTTGCCTTCGTTCTTAAGCTGGCTCGTCAGCTTGCGGGTGCGGTTGCGTATCTCCAGTATATTGAGGCCGGGAGAGTCGTCTATATAAAACGGCGCCTCGGACACTCCCGCCGTGTGGCGGGTGAGGCTGGGCCAGATCTCGCGCGGCAGCCTGCCGTTCCTGACGCCGCTTAAATTGGCGCGCGCGGCCGAGCAGATCAGGCGCTGCATTATGGAATACTTGTTCATCTCCAGGGAAAAGAACGCCGTGGGAACCTTCTTTTCCACGCAGGCGTGATAGGCTATATTTAGCGCCATGGCGGTCTTGCCCTGGCTGGGCCGGCCGGCCAGTATGATAAGGTCCGATTTCTGCAGCCCGCCGGTCATGTCGTCGAGCTTGCTGAAGCCCGTGGGCACCCCGGTAATCGCGTTGTGTTGGGTGTAATATTTTTCTATTCGGTCCAGCACCTCGTGCGCCAGGTCCGCCGCGCTGGTAAACCCGTGGTCGGTGTTCTTCTGCGCCACGGCCAGTATCTGCTCCTGCGCGTAATCCAGCAGCTTGTCCACCTCTTCGCCGCCGGCGAAGGACTTCTCCACCACCAAAGTGCCGGCGCGGATGAGGTCGCGCAGTACGGATTTTTCCCTGACTATCTGCGCGTAGGCCTGCGTATGCGCGGAGGTGGACACCTTGTCCATCAGGTCGGCCAGGTATTTCTGTCCGCCCAGTTCCTCCAGGCGGCCGGACTTCTTGAGCTCTTCCGAAAGGGTGACCACATCCACGGGCAGGTTGCGCTGGCGCAGGTCCAGGATGGCTTCGTAGATCCTGCGGTGTATGTCGCTGTAAAAATGCTTGGGCTGTAGTATCTCGGTAACGTTCTCTACGACCTCTTTCTCGATGAGCATGGCCCCCAACACGGCCATCTCCGCTTCTAAAGAATTGGGCGGAACCTTGCTGTAGGTCATAAGCGAACCTCGCCGGTATTTATGAACAAGCCCGGGCCGGGGCTGTGAGCCGCGGCCCGGGCGTGATCTGGAATAGACTTACCTGCTCTGGGCCGAAACCGCGACCTTTATCGTGGCCGTGATAGCGGTTTTAAGGACGATCTCCACCTCGAAGGTGCCGACAGCCTTCAACGAGGCAGGCAGGCGGATCATGTCCTTGTGTATCTCCATATCGGCGGCGGCCAGGTTCTTGATGATATCGCTCTTGGCCACGGAACCGAACATTACGCCTTCCTCGGAGACCGGGCGCGAGAAGGAAAGGGTTATCGCGCCCAGGCGCTTGGCCAGGTCCTTAAGGGCGTCGTCTTCGGCCGCTACGCGTTTGGCGCGCTTATCCGCGCTGTTCTTCCAAGCGCGCATCGCGCCGCCGCTGGCGAGCTCTACCAGCCCGCGGGGCATCAGGAAATTGCGGGCGTAGCCGTCTTTCACGGTCTTTATCTCGCCGCTGCGGCCCAGGTTGGAAACGTCTTTTTTGAGTATTACTTTCATGGTGTTCTCCGGCTTAACCGTAAGGCATGAGCGACAGGTTGCGGTTTATCTTTACCGCCCTCATAATCTGGCGCTGATGCTTGGCGCAGGCGCCGGTTATGCGCCTGGAAAGCATTTTGCCGGTGTCGGTGCAGAAGCTCTTTAAGATCTGCATCTGTTTATAATCCACCTGATCTATGTGCTCCGCGCATAAGCGGCACACCTTGCGGCGCGGCGCGAAATGCCTGCGCCCGCCGGGGCCTCCGGAACGCCGGGGACCGGGCCCCCCGGGAGCGGCGCGGTGTAGCGGCGCTGCCGCCGTGGCGGGTTTGGGGGCTTCCTGCGGCTTGGGATTGACTGGCTCGTTATTCTCCATAAATAGTGCTCCTAAAATCCAACCTTAAAACGGTACTTCTTCTATGCCGGAAGCGTCCGCTTTCGACTCCGCTGTTTCAGCCGGCGCTTCTTCCGGCACGGCTTCCGCTCCACCCTCCTTGGCGCCGTAAACCATAAGCTGCACGCGGCGGGCCGTGATCTTCATTTCCTTGCGCTTCTGCCCGGCCTTGTCGGTATACTCGGACGCCGTCAGGCGGCCTTCCACCAGCACCGGGTTACCCTTGTGCATTTTTTGCTTGCAGCGCTCGGCGGCGGGGCCCCAGACGGTGACCGGCACGAAAGTGGTATCCTCCTTCCATTCCCCGGAAGCCTGGTCCTGGTAGCGGCGGTTAACGGCTACGGACAGCGACACCACGCCCTGCTGCTTCTGCGTGAACCGCAGTTCCGGGTCGCGGGTCAGCCTTCCGGCTATCATCACCTGGTTTATCTCTGGGATCCGTATATCCATAAGTACCCCGTGAGGGCCGCTCAGGCCTTCTTGGCCGGCTCTACGGCGGCTTTCATTATCATGGAGCGCAGCACATGCTCCTGCAGCCCGAAACTGTGTTGTATCGTCTTCACGGTCCCGGGGGAAGCTTTCAGCTTCATATAGACGTAAAATCCGTCGCGGTTCTTTTTTATCGCGTGGGTGAATTTCTTGCGGCCCAGCCTGTCCTCGGCCAGCACCTCGGCTTTTCCGTCGATAAGCATCTTTTTGGCTTTCTCGACAACTTCGCCGATTTCGGTATCGGAGATCTGCGGGTTGACGATAAGCATCAGCTCGTAATTATTCATAGTAAGACAAGGATACCAAATTCCGCCCCCCTTTTCAATCGTAATCCGCAAAACGGGCCGCCCTGCGCATATATATAGAAAGGCGGGAGGCTGCACCCTTTACCTGGAAATAGCCGGAAAAACCGGTCCGGACGGCCTGTTTTCAGTCCCGGACGGCATTTTGGGGGTCTACACCCAAGGGCGGAGGCGGGTGTCCACCGCGCTCCCTGTCCGCCTAAAGCGGACGGGACCGGTTTTTTAGGGAAGAAAGCCGGGGTCTTCCGCCGGCGTTTATTGGCAATCTTTAGGCCATGGGCCTGAATGAGATTTGCAACCCCGAGGCGTTCAGAACGCCCATAAACGTCTTAAATTCCGGATTCCCTTTTTTGGAAAGCGTCTTATACAGGCCCATCCGCGACAGCGAGGCCGTCTTCGCCGTTTTTGAAAGCCCATGCGCTTTAGCGACCTGGGCGAGCGCGGCAAGTATAAGCGCCTGGTCATTATCCTCCGCTGCCGCGTTCAGATAGCGGGCGGCTTCTTTAGGATCTTTCAGCGCTTTATTTAAATAATCGTCATGGCTTCGATAGGTTCTCATATGGTCCTCCGGTAATCGCCCCAAAAATCCATCGCCTTTTGAATGTCCTTATCCTGGCTGTCTTTAGCCCCGGCGCAAAGCAAAACAATTAATTCTTTACCCTGAAGACCCGCATAAACCCGGTATCCGGGCCCGAAGTGGATTCTTAATTCTACAACTCCCTGTCCCACGCTTCGATGATCCCCCAGATTGCCGAATTCCGCACGTGTCACGCGCACCCTGATCCTGGCGGCCCCTTCACGATCCTTGAGTGAATCGACGAATTCCACATACGGTTCACTCCCCTTCGCCGTCTTATAAATGATGGATCGTTTGCGCATCTGATATAGTGTACACTATAGTTTACATATTGTCAAGAGCTGAACTGCCTCTTTCGGTGATCTCACAAGGGGCGGCGGCAACTGGTTCCCTCCGCGCTCCCTGTCCACCCCGGCGTTTACGGACGGGACCGGGGTTTTTGCAGAAGCAGGCCGGAGTCTTCCG
>PEXO01000397.1 GCA_002779045.1 Elusimicrobia bacterium CG08_land_8_20_14_0_20_59_10
CGCCTCGGCGCGCTTAAGGGCGTCTTCGGCGCCGGTCTCTCCCAGGTAACCTGAGATGCCCAGGCAGCCGTCGCGGTAGATGCGCAGCCCGGTGCGCTTTATGCGCTTGGTGCGCAGCGATTCCGGCGCGGAAGCCGAAACCTTTACCGACACTTCGTCTTTTATAAGGGTATAAGTTTCTTTGGTCATAGTTCGCTCACAACACCGACATCCCGCGCACGCGCACATAAGGCCCGCCGAAGCCCACCGGCAGCGGATGCTGCTCCATCTTGCCGCAGCCGCCGCCCACGAAGGACAGCAGCTCCACCTTGTCGGAAATGCCGTCTATCAGCCCGAAGGTCTCGAACACGCTGCCGGAGATGACCGACACCTGCGCCGGGCCGGCTATTTTGCCGTCCTTTATGAAATAGGCCAGCGAAGGCGCTATGGTGAAGGTGCTCATGCCGGAGCCGTGCTTGATGGTGTCTATGAACAGGCCGTCCTTAACGCCGGAGAAAAGCTCCTCCTTGGTCATATTGCCGGCCTCGAAATGCGTGGTGGTCATGCGCACTATGGGCTCGAATTCAAAGCTGACCGCACGGGCATTGCCGGTGGGCTCTTCGCCCAGGGAGGCGGCCGTGACCGCGCTATGCAGGCGGCCGGCCAGTTTGCCGTCCTTTATCAGCCAGGTCTTCCGCGCGGGGGCGCCTTCGTCGTCAAAAGGCGTGAAGCCGCTGCCGGGGCGGGCGCCGTCGTCGGCTATGTGCAGGAAGTCGGGGCCCAGCTGCCGGCCTATCTGCCATTCCTTCTTCATGGTCTCGTCGCCCAGCATGAAATCGGCCTCGCTCTTATGGCCGAAGGATTCGTGCGCGAACACCCCGGCGGCCAGCGGCGAGAGCACCACCGTGTACTTGCCCGGCTTTACGCGGACGGATTTGCGCAGGAAGGCCAGCGACTCCGCTATGCGCTTATCCAGCTCCTCTTTGAAGCCGGCGAGGTCGGAGAATTCCCCGCCCGCTTTCTGGGCGCCCTCGGTGAAGGTATGCCCGTTCTCCGTGAAGGTCATGCCCAGGCGCAGACCGCAGAGCTGCTGCTCGTTAACTAACTGCGCCCCCTTTGAATTGTAAAGCTCCCGGCGGGTGAAGGTATCGCTGTAGGAAGCCGACCACATGGTGACGGCGCTAACCGCGGTGACCGCGGGGAAGAACGAAACGAGAAAGGCGTTCTTTTCCGCCAGGGGCAGGGCGCGCAGGTCTTTGCCTTTGAATTCGGATGTCTCCCCGCCCGAAGCCATGTTCTTTACAACCTTGTTCTCCGCTATGTCCTTTAAGGGGGCGGCCAGCTTCGCCAGGCGGTCCAGCTCTTCCTGCACCTTGTCCAGCGCGGTCAGGGAGGAGTAATACCAGCGCCCGCCGTCGAAAACGCGGATAAAGGCCCCGGCGGTCCCGCGCTCGCGCATCTCGCGCAGTTCGCCTTTCAGGTAATGGATAAAGGTCGAGCGCACT
>PEXO01000295.1 GCA_002779045.1 Elusimicrobia bacterium CG08_land_8_20_14_0_20_59_10
AAAGACCTTGCCGGTCCGGCCGAAGTGTTTACTTATACGGTCTGTCGCTTTGACTAACCGCAAACCGGCAGAGAACGGGAGGCGGTAAAATATTTTATCGAACTTAAACCGGACGTGGTTTTTCTGGATATTATCCTGCCCGGGAAATCCGGCATGGAAGTATTGACGGACCTCCGGAGCCTGGACCCGAAGGCGAGGGTTGTGGTTATAACGGCCATTGATCAGGAAGAGATAAACCGCCGGCTTTCCGACAAGGGCGTTCACGCCATACTGCACAAGCCTTTTTCTTTCGATGAGTTCAAGACCGTAATGGAAAGCCTGGCCGGATGAACACAAGAACAACCCCCATACTTGCGGCAATGCTCGCAGCCGGGCGCGCCGTGCCGGATGTGCTCTTAGAAAATGAAAAAGCTGCTGACCCTGCTTCTGCTTTGCCCGGCCCTGGCCGCCCCCGCGCTGGCCGGGGACCTGGCGCTGAAGGGCTATTTTAAGACCTACCTCTACTCCCTGGAGCCGGTCGAAGTGCGCAATTATCCATTGCCGCAACCGGCCGGCGCCCATGCCGTCATCGAAAATAAATTCCGCCTGAAAACCTACTGGGACCTCGGGGCCGGCCTCAGGGCCGAAGGCGCCTATGAACTCGTTTTCACGGCGAAAAAGGCGGAGCTGGCCGCAGCCAGACCGGTCTCCGGCGGCAACGGCTACCGCGTCTCCGACCCCGACCCCTTTCTCTCCCCCTCCTCCGGCGGCGAAACAAAAGCCTCCACGCTTATACAGAACCTGGACAGGGCCTTCATCACCTGGTCGCCGGCCGCGTTCGACCTCTACGCCGGCCGCCAGCCGCTGGCCTTCGGCTCGGGCAGGACCGCCAACCCCACGGATATCCTCGCCCCCTACCCTTACGGCACCATAGACACCGAGGAGAGGCGCGGCGTGGACGCGCTCCGGGCAAAGGTTCCACGCGGGGAGATGGGAGAATTGGACGCCGGCTGGCTGCCCGGAAAGAACTGGTCGGCCGGCAGCGGAGCCGGCTTCCTGCGCGGCAAAGGTATCTTCAGCGATACGGATATTACCCTTATTTCGGCGCTGTTCCGCGGCAATTTGATGGCCGGAGCCGACATTGAACGTCACCTCGGCGGCGCCATGCTGCGGGCGGAGGCCGCCCAAGTCTGGGCCGGGACCTTCCAGGAACGCAGTCAGGGGGACGATTTCTTCAGGCTCACGGCCGGTGCCGAATATAATTTCGGGCTGCTGGGCGGCACGGATGCCTGGCTGGAATACCATTATAACGGCGCCGGGGCCGCGGGCGCGGAAGGCTATGCGGCAAGGGCCGCCAGGACCGCCTATACCGAAGCCAATGTCTCCCTGCTCGGCCGCCATTACCTGTCGGCCGGGGCCGCCGCACAGCTCTCAGCCCTGGTTTCAGCCTCGGCGGGCGTACTGGTCAACCTGCATGACCGCTCTTTTTACGCCCTGCCCTCGCTGGAATGGAACGCCGCCGAGGACCTTTACCTCTCCGCGGGCGCCCTGCTGCCTTCCGGCCAGCGGGCTTCTTTCAACGGCCTGTCGGCCGTCCCCTCCTCCGAGTTCGGGCTTTATGACCGGGCCTTCTATGCCGCCCTGCGCAAGTATTTTTAGTTTTCCAGCGCCTAATTATTATAAAATAATGATAGTGCCGGATATCCCTAATAGCCCGGGTTCCGACCACAGGATGATTTTACACAAGGCGTTTTAAGGAGCAGGTAATGGCTAAGAAAGTATTGGTGGAAATAGGCGTAATAGGCGGCACAGGCCTCTACGCCATGCAGGAATTGAAGAAGATCCGTGAGATCAGCATAAAAACCCCTTTCGGCAGCCCTTCGGACAATATCATACTCGGGGTACTCTCCGGCATAAAGGCAGCCTTCCTGCCCCGCCATGGCCGCAAGCACGCCATGCTCCCCGGGGAGATCAACCAGCGGGCTAATATGTGGGCCCTGAAATCGATAGGCGTGAAGATCATAATCTCCGCCAGCGCCGTAGGCTCCCTGCGCCAGGAACTCGCCCCCACCCATTTCGTCTTCCCGGACCAGTTCGTGGACCAGACCAAGGGCCGCCCCTCCACCTTTTTCGGCAACGGCATAGTAGGCCATGTCCCGCTGGCCGAGCCCTTCTGCATGAACATCTCGGACATGATGTATAAAGAGGCCAAAAAGCTGGGGATAAAAGCGCATAAGGGCGGCACCTACTGCTGTATGGAAGGCCCCGGCTTCTCCACCAAGGCGGAATCCAATTTCCACCGCAAGATGGGCTACTCCATAATAGGCATGACCCTGGCCACCGAGGCCAAGCTCGCCCGCGAGGCCGGCTTTCACTATGCCCCGGTGTCGCTGGTAACCGATTATGACTGCTGGAAAGAGGGAGAAGAAGTGGACCAGCGCCAGGTCTCCAAAACCATGCGGGCGAATATCGAAAATATCCGCCGGCTGCTCCTGAAGGTAATACCGCTGGCGGCCGGGGCCGGCTGCCGCAACCACTGTCCCTCGTTCGCGAAGAACGCCCTCCTGACCCATAAGGAAAATTTTCCGGCCGGGACATACGCCAAGCTGAAGCTGCTGCTGGAATAGCCCGGGAAGGAGCGAACTTATGGCAAAGAAAAAAGCGGCAAGAAAGAACGGCAGGTCCGCCACCCGCACAAGGCTCATAGAAGCGGCAAAGGCAGCCCAGAAGAACGCCTACTGCCCTTACTCCCGCTATCCCGTGGGGGCCGCGGTGCTGATGGACTCCGGCCGGATCTATACCGGCTGCAATGTCGAGAACGCCTCCTTCGGCCTGGCGATCTGCGCCGAGCGCGTGGCTATTTTCAAGGCGGTCAGCCACGGCGAAAAGAAAATAAGCGCCCTCTGCGTGGCGGCCAAATCGGCCAAACCCTGCGGCGCCTGCCGGCAGGTGATAATAGAATTCGCCCCGAAAGACGCGGACATGATCTACGTGGACTGGTTCCCGATGGCGAAAAAGCAGAAGATAACCTTCACCAAGGCCGGCAGGCTGCTGCCGCAGGCCTTCAACCCTTCGGAAGCGGGACTGTGAGGGGAAAAGGATTAAGGAGTAAGGATTAAGGATTAGGGAAAAACGTAATTTACCATCTGTCCTTTAGCCTTTATCCTTTAGCTTTAAGCCTTAGATTTAAACGGAGGCAATATGGACGTGAAAATACTGACAAAGCTGACCAAGTGGATGGAAACTACGGACTTGGAAGAGATAACCTGGAAGAACGGGAAGGACAAGATAAGCCTGAAGTTCAACAATAACCCGGTGCATAACTCCGTTATCTCCTCGGCCCTGGAACCGGTGCTTTCGCCGTCGATAGGTATTTTCCGTTTTGCCCGCCCCGGCAAGACCAATCACCTCAAAGAGGGGGCCTCCGTGAAAAAAGGCCAGGAACTGGGCATAGTCGAGGTCGGCAAGGAGTTCAAGAGCGTCACCGCGCCGACCGACGGCCTGCTTAAGATAATCTCCATAGAAGACTCCAAGCCGGTGGAATACGGCCAGCCGATGTTCTTTGTGGAACCGAAATAATAAATGACGGGAAAACCCTCCATAACCAGGTGTCCGAAGTGCGGCTATGAGCCCAATGTAGTAAGCGACACCTGCCCGAAATGCGGCGCCGTGCTTGAAAAAAAGTGCGGCGCCTGCGGGTTTTCCAATTCCGTAGAAAAGAATTACTGCGATCAATGCGGCGAGCTCCTGTCCCCCGGGAACCGGAAGGACCGGCCCCAGCCGCCCCTTCCGCAAAAGCCCCCGCAGGAACCGCCGCGCCGTCTTGAGATACAGGATATACAGGACACCGTAAGCGAGAAATACGCCTCCTTCAGGCGCCATACAACCCCCCAGAAACCCCCGCCGCCCCGGCAGCCGGAAAAACCGCAGGAAACCCCGGCCGTTTCGCGGCCGGACATGACAGTAAAGCTCCCGGCCTCGGAAAGACCGGGTCCGGCGCCGCGCTCTGCCCCCCCGCCCCTGCCCGGCGCCGCGGGTACCGCTCACATCCTCAAAAAGCTCACGGGCCCGGCAATGTCGCTTACGGTGCTTGCCGTCATGTCCGTTATAGGCTATTTCGTGCTAGCCCCGTTCCTGCCCAAGCTGCGCCTTACCCTGACGGCCAAGGAATACCTTGCCAATATGGCCCAGGGGAAGTACGAACAGGCCTACGAGCAGCTTTCCACCAACTCTAAAACCATCTGCTCCCTGGACGATTACCTGGCCTACAACAGGGAATACTATGCCAAAGCCCCGCCCTGGCAGTTCCGGGACGTGCAGATCTTCACTATGACAAAGCAGGCGGCCATGATACGCTACCAGCTCAAGGAAGGCGGCGGCCCCTGGAAAACCGACTATCTCTCTTTCGTAAAGGAAAATAACCGCTGGGCGCGGCCTTATGTCTGGATGCTGTTCCAGCCCATCGACGAGGCGATTAGCCGCCAGGATTTCACGCAGGCGCTTTTCCTGGCCCAGAAGCTTTACCTCACCGACCCCCTGGACCCGCGCGCTTCGGGCTATTTATGCGCCTCGGAGTTCTTTATGGCCCTTTACGACAGGGCGGCGGAATCCTGCAGCCGCACGATAGCGGCGGCCGCCGCCTACCCGGTCGGCTATACCGGGACGGAGCTGTACTGGTTCAATCTCTATTACGCGGACAGCCTGCGCTACCTGGAGCGCAACCGCGCCGCGCTGGACGAGTACGAGAAGATGCTGAAGCTCCCCGACCTCACCGTGGAGCAGCAATGCCCCATATTCCTCAACCGCGCGGACGTTTATGTCAACATCAGGGATTACGAGAAAGCGCTGGCCGACGTTATGCGCGCCGGCGCCGTCTGCATCCAGGGACCGTCAGGGGACGACGCCGCCAAGCGGATGGCGTATATGAGCGGCGCCGCTTCGGAGCAAGCTATCGACTTCGCCAAGAGGTCCCGCCTGCAGCCCGGGGCGCCGCCCATAAGGGTACTGCGCAGACGGCAGTTGGAAGACCTGAGGACCAGGCTGGGCCCCAAGGGCGCGAAATACCTGCCCACGGATACCTGGCTGGCGATGCACCTGTCCGGTCCCGAATACCGCGTCTACCTGCGCCAGGAGGCACTCAGCCCGGCTACCCGGAAGCGCGAAACCGCCGATATTTTTGTTTTCTTCGTTAATCTCTGGACCAGCAAGGGAAAAGTGGAAAAAGCCCCGTCCATAGACCCGGCGCTCTTACGACATCGTTCGGACAACAGGCCGGAGCCCGGGCGCAGATATTAAACCTGCAGAAGTAACGTTAAACAGCCGCCGTCTTTAGTATTTTCCGGGAGGATTTATGTTCAAGAAAGTTCTGATAGCCAACCGCGGTGAAATAGCCGTCCGCGTGATAAGAACGCTGCGCGAGATGGAAATAGGCTCCGTGGCCGTCTATTCGCAGGCCGACCACTCCTCGCTGCATGTGCGCCTGGCGGACGAAGCGGTCTGCATAGGGCCGGCCATGGCCCGTGAAAGCTATCTCAGCATACCGTCCGTGATAGCCGCCGCCAAGATCACCGGCGCGGACGCCATCCACCCCGGGTACGGCTTCCTGGCCGAGAACGCCGAATTCTCCGCGGCCTGCCGCGACAACGGCATCACCTTCATAGGTCCGTCGCCAAAATCCATAGAACAGCTCGGCCACAAGGCGGAAGCCAGGAAAATGGCGGCGAAGGCCGGCATACCGGTCACACCCGGCACCAAGGACTGCGTTCACAAGGACGCGGCGGAGCATGCCGCCAAGGTAGGCTACCCCATAATGATAAAAGCGGCCGCCGGAGGCGGCGGAAAGGGTATACGCATAGTGCGCGAGGCCGGCCAGCTCAAGAACGAGATGAATATAGCCCAGTCCGAGTCCAAAGCCGCTTTCGGCAACGGCGACGTATATTTCGAGAAGTACATAGAGCTCCCCCGCCACATAGAGGTGCAGTTCGCCCGCGACGTTCACGGCAATACCATAGCCTTCCCGGAACGCGACTGTTCCATACAGCGCCGCCACCAGAAGCTGGTGGAGGAGAGCCCCTCCCCGGCCGTCAACAAAGCGCTGCGCGAAAAGCTGGAGGACGCCGCGGTAAAGCTGGCTGAAGCCGCCAACTATGTGGGCGTGGGCACCGTAGAGTTCCTGCTGGACCAGCAGGGCAATTTCTACTTCATGGAAGTGAATACCCGCCTGCAGGTGGAACACCCCGTCACCGAGTGCATCACCGGCTTCGACCTGGTGCGCGAGCAGCTGCTGGCGGCCGCCGGGGAAAAGCTTTCCTATACCGGCGGACATACGGTGTCCTACCGCGGCCACTCTATAGAGCACCGCGTCAACGCCGAGGATTTCACCCGCAATTTCGCCCCGTCCGCAGGCAGGATAGAGGACTGGCTGGTGCCCGGCGGCCCCGGCGTCCGCGTGGACACGCATGTCTACGCCGGCTATAACCTGCCGATATATTACGACAGCATGCTGGCCAAGCTTATCGTCTGGGCGCCCACCCGCGAGATGGCCGTGGCCAGGTCCAGGCGCGCCCTGCAGGATTTCCAGGTAAAAGGCGTGCACACCACCATAGACGCCCACAAGCTGATAGTGGAAAACGAAGAATTCAGGGCCGGCAGGACCGACACCGGTTTCATGGAGCGCCTGCTGGCCCCGGCCGTCCCCGCCGCCGCTAAATGAACACCTCCGGAAAGGTTATCCCGCTTAAAAAGGCGGCCGCCCTGCGCACGGCTCTCAAGCGCCGCGGCAAAAAGGCCGTTTTCACCAATGGCTGCTTCGACCTGCTCCACGCCGGGCATATAACCGTGCTTGAAAAGGCCCGTTCCCTGGGAGATTTCCTCTTCCTCGGCCTGAATTCGGACGCCTCGGTGCGCCGCCTGAAGGGGCCCGGCCGGCCTTTCAATAAGACCGCTGACAGGGCCCGGGTGCTGGCCGCGCTGTCCGCGGTGGACGCGGTGGTGGTATTCGGCGAGGATACCCCCTTGCGCCTCATCAGCGCCCTGCGCCCGGACGTGCTGGTCAAGGGCGGGGATTACGGCAGGAGCAGCGTTGTAGGGCGCGAATTCTCAGGACGGGTGGCGCTGATACCGCTGCTGAAAGGCCGCTCCACTACCGCCCTGGCCGGAAAAATGTGCCGCGGGCCGCGAAGAAGCGCCCGCTGAAACACCGGTTACGGCGGCCTGACCTCTTCTTCTTTCATTTGGAAGGGCAATATAATAGAATATCTATACATTATGAACGACCTTTTTGAAAAGTGCCGTAAATTCGACATTGTAAAGCAACTAATAGCCTCCGGCATCTACCCCTATTTCAAGGAGCTTGAATCCGAACAGGCCCCCGAGATAACCATAAAGGGCAAGAAGTTCATAATGTTCGGCTCCAATAATTACCTGGGCCTGGCTAACGACCCCCGCATGAAACAGGCCGCCATAGACGCGATAACGAAGTTCGGCACGGGTGTGGCCGGCTCGCGCTTTCTCAACGGCAACACCGTGCTCCATACCGAACTGGAAAGAAAGCTGGCCGCCTTCAAGGGCCGCGAAGCCGCCCTCATTTACGCCACCGGCTACCAGATGAACCTGGGCGTGATCTCCGCCCTGGTGGGCAAAGGCGATTTCGCGGTGATAGACAAGCTCGACCATGCCAGCATTCTCGACGGCTGCCGCCTCTCCCAGGGCGAGGTGCGCCGCTTCAAGCACAACAATCCGGCCGACCTGAACCGCGTGCTAAAGGGAATAGGCCCCAGCCACGGCAAACTGGTGATAGTGGACGGGGTCTTCTCCATGGAAGGCGACATCGCCCCAATTCCGGAAATAGTAAGCGTGGCCAAGAAGCACGGCGCCCGCCTGATGATAGACGACGCCCATGCCACCGGCGTGCTGGGCAAACATGGCCGCGGCACCTGCGAATATTTCGGCCTGGACCACAAGGACGTGGACCTCATAGTCGGCACCTGCTCAAAATCTTTCGCCTCCGTGGGCGGCTTCGCGGCGGGCGATAAGGATATAATCCATTATATACAGCACATTTCCCGCTCCATGATCTTTTCCGCCGCCCTGCCGCCGGCTTCGGTGGCCTCCATCTCAAAGGCCATAGATATAATCGAGTCCGAGCCGCAGCGCATAAAGAAGCTCTGGGACAATGCCGCCTACCTCATGAAACACTTCAGGGAGATGGGCCTGAACACCGGCGAGACCAGGACCCCCATAATCCCCGTGATAATAGGGGACAATGAAAAGACTTTCAAGCTCTGGCGCATGCTTTACGACAATGGCCTGTTCACCAACCCGGTGGTCAGCCCGGCCGTGCCGCCCAAACGCGCCCTGCTGCGGGTGGTAGCCACCGCCACCCACACGAAAGAGCAGTTGGACCGGGCGCTGGATATTTTCGGGGCCTGCGTAAAGAAGGCGCTGGGCAAAAAGCGCGCCGTGGCGGTAAAATAAGCCGCGGCAGGACACTAGCGCTCTTTCCATTTTATGCCCATAAAAATACGGGAGCTGCGGCAGCCGGCTCTTGACCCCGGCGGCCGGGACCTGGACGCGTTCATAAACTATCCTTATGCCCTTTTCAAGGACCACCCGCACTGGGTGGGCGAACTGAAAAAGGACACCCGCCACCTGCTGGACAGCTCGCACCCCTTCTGGCTGCACGGGGAACGCGCCCTTTTCATGGCCTACAGGGACGGCCGCCCCGCCGGGCGCATAGCCGCCATAGTCAACAGGGCGCACAATTCCTTCCACAACGAGAACTGCGGCTTCTTCGGCTTTTTCGACTGCGCCGAGGACCCGGAGGCCGCCGCCGGCCTGCTGGCGGCCGCGGGAAAATACCTGCACGACAAGGGCATGGACAAGATACGCGGCCCGGTAAACCCCTCCACCAACGAGACCTGCGGGCTCCTGGTGGAAGGCTTCGACTCCGCCCCGATGGTAATGATGCCCTATAACCCGCCCTATTACGCGGGCCTGATCGAGGCGGCCGGCTATACCAAGGCCAAGGACCTGCTGGCCTACCGCATGGAATTGGCGCAGGGCTTTCCCGAACGTTACGAGAAAATAGTCAAACGCATCATGCGCGGCGGCGACGTGACCGTGGAATTCGTGGACATCAAGAACCTGGACGCCGCCATAGCCGACCTCAAGGATATCTATAATTCCGCTTGGGAAAAGAACTGGGGCTTCATTCCGATGACCGCGGCCGAGATGGACGATCTGGCCAATGCCCTCAAGCCCATGCTCAAGCCGGATTATCTCTACTTCGCCAAAGTGGACGGCAAGCCGGCCGCTTTCGTGCTGCTGCTGCCGGACTTCAACGTGGCGCTAAAAGCCGCGCGCGGCAGCCTCGATCTCTTTACGATACTGCCCTTCCTCCACAGGCTGCTCTTTAAGATGCGCGCCGGCCGGCTGCTTACACTTGGCGTGAAAAAGGAATTCCGCGGCCGCGGCCTGGAAATGCTGCTGATAAAGCAGGCCGTTGAAGCCGGCAGAAAAATGAAGTGGAAATACGGCGAGATGTCCTGGACGCTGGAGGACAACGCGCAGATAAACAACACGATAGAGGCCGTCGGCGGCCGCGTTTACAAGAGATATAGGATCTACGAAAAGACCGTTTAGGGCTTGCACCAGATGGTCATACTATTGCGTTGCAAGCCCTTAATCATTCCGTAACTAATATTTAACCGCCCGCCGCCATAATATAGATATGAAATTCTCGGACCTGAAAAAGCTCAGGAACCTGCCGGTTGCCACGGCGCCCAAGCCGCAGCCCCAAGAGGCGCCTGCTCCCGTCCCGGTCCCGGACAAGACCGATACCGCGCCCGCCCGGCAGGCTGCGGCTCCGCAAGCCGCGATCCCGGCGGCCACCCCCCCGGCAAAACGGGAACCGCAGCCGCGCGAAAAGGCTAAACCCGCCCCCAAACCCCCTCCCGGACCCTCTTTAAGAGAATTGAATGCGCGGGCAAAAGAAGCGTACACGCGCCTGATAGAGCAGTCCGCCGAACTGCTGCGCCGCATAGAGCAGCCCTATACGGAACAGTACGATACCGTGTTGCGCGCCTGCAGGGCGGCCGCGGCGGCGCTAAAGGACAATCCCGCGCTGCTCGGTTTCACCTCGTATGCCACGGAGCCCGACTACCTGTACGCCCACATAGCCAATACGACCATCTTTTCCCTGGCCCTGGGCAGGGCGTCCGGTCTTGAGGGCAAGGACCTGGACCTGCTGGGCTTCTGCGCCATGGCCCACGACATAGGGATGACGGATTACAGGGACCTCTACAACCGCAAAGACCGGCTGAGCGAAGAGGAATTTTCTGAAATAACCCTGCACACGGAGGCCGGGATGCGCAAGCTGGACCGCATAGTGGACCTGGACTATAAGCTGAAAGAACGCGCCAGCCTCATACTGCTGCAAACTCATGAGCGCATTGACGGCACCGGCTATCCCGACCGGCTTTCCGCCGAGCAAATAGACCCTTTCGCGCAGATAATAGGCATAGCCGACGTCTACGAGGCCATGACCCACCCGCGCCCCTGGCGCGGGGCCATGAACCCGCCGGATGTGATACGGGAATTGATCGCGAAGGAAGGGCGCGGATTCAGCTCGAAGACGGTCAAGACGCTGATAGCCGTATTATCCATCTATCCCCCTAATTCAATAGTGACCCTTTCCACCGGGGAAACGGCGCGCGTCATACAGGTGAACGGCGGCTCGCTCACCAAGCCGGTGGTGGAACTGCTGCTGGACGCGGAGTTCAACCCGGCGCCTGCCCGCGTGGTTGACCTGCTCGCACACCCGCTTACCTCCGTGGACCGCCCTGTTTCCTGCGAGGAGATCGCCCGGAAGAACCCGGA
Source organism: Elusimicrobia bacterium CG08_land_8_20_14_0_20_59_10 (assembly GCA_002779045.1). Classification (GTDB taxonomy): domain Bacteria; phylum Elusimicrobiota; class Elusimicrobia; order Elusimicrobiales; family UBA9959; genus UBA9959. The sequence goes on from PEXO01000295.1 coordinate 10,858, forward strand.
TTTCGCCGCCCAGCTCTGCGCGCCGCGCTGGTGGACCATGCGGGTGCAGGAAAACGATTATTGACTGCCGGGACGACACTTGCCATGGACCGGAAACAACTGCTTTTTATTGAAGACGAAGGTTATGTGGTAGCCCGCGTGGAGGAGGTGCTTAAAGATTTCCCCTATTTCGAGGTCACGCGCACGGACGACGCGGAGCAGGCCCGCGAACTGCTGGAAGACAGGGTTTTCGACATTGTGATAACCGACATCTACCTGCGCGGGGCCAGCGGCCTGGAATTCTCCTTCAAAGCGCGCGAAAAGAACAAGGACGCCTGCGTCATCCTCATCACCAGCCTGGACAACGCCGAGCTGGCCGTGAAGGCGGTCAAAGAAGGCGCCCTGGATTTCGTGATCAAGCCGCCGGGACTGGAGCGGCTGAAAAGTATTTTAAAGATGGTGACGCTGGTGCGGGGGCTGGCGCCGGGGTGACGGTTTTTTCGCCTTTCCCGCCCGGTCAGCGGCCCAGAAGGATCGAGCCGAGAAGCCTGAACGGGCGCAACAGGTAGGCCCCGGCGGAGGCGGAACCGTAGCGGCGCAGCATGAAGCGTTTATCGGGCAGGAGATAGTCGGCCACCAGGCGGGGACGCTGCAGGGCAGGCAGCAGGTATTCAAGGGCGGTGGAATGTTTCCGGGCGGCTTTCTCGAAGAGGACCGCTTTTAATCTTTCAGGGCCGCGCGGAGAAAACGGCGCGGCGGCCGCAGCGGAGATGTCGCCCTGTTCGAGCAGACGCCGTATTACCGTCCAGACGGCGGGGCGCAGGCTGTAAAAGCCGGCTTTGCGGGCGGCGGAGGGCCAGAAGCCGGGGCCATGCGCCTCTATACCTTTGCGCGCGATGCGGCGGCAGTCTTCAAGGCCGCGCGGGGAAAGCTCGCCGTGATGCAGCAGCGGATGCACCGCCGCATGCAGAAAGAGGTCGGGCAGGTTGAGAGCAAGGCCTTCGGGCCCCGGCTCAAGGCCCCAGTCAAAGAGCTCTTCGGTATTCTTTATATGCCAGAGGCCGGCGTGTATGTCTATTATGGCGGGCGGCGACTTGCCGGGTCCGGGGCGCAGCCAGGCATCGGCGCTGTTGGGCATGGGTTCGAAGCCGAGGGCCGCGAGTATTTTTTCGAAGCGCAGCAGGTTTTGCGGCCGCACCAGCGCGTCGACATCGGTCATGCCGCGTTCGCCGGGCCGGTAAAGCCCCAGTTCCAGCAGCGCGGCGCCTTTCAGCGCTATCACCTCGAAGCCGGCCTTAAAAGCGGCCGCGCGCGCCTCCCCCAGCGCCCCTAAAAGCATGATCTCCCGCGCCGCTATAGCTTTGTCCATATCGATGCTAATTTTAGCAGTTTAAGATAAGACGCCGCTTTGGGGGTCCGGAAGGGCCCAGGCGTAGCGGGGCTTTTGTGCCTATGGCGGTCGGGCGGCCGGGGTGGAGGGGCCGGAGAAATAGGCGCATCAAATCCCCCGCACTTGCCTATAAACCGATAATCGTCAACTCGTTTATGCGACATTCCCGGCAACCATGACCGCGCGAAGGTGTCGCATATCTGAGATGTATCTGTCGCAAATCAAATGGCGAGAAGCGTGAAAATATGTATATTCTTGAATGCTTTTTAAGCATCCGAAAACAGCCTGTCCCAGCTCCAAAAGATATGCGACAGCTACGCATGCTCTCAAACTTTACGAGGGTGTCGCATATTTTTGCGCTTTCGGCCCGGGCTTGTACCGCCTTCCTTTGCCCTGTCCAGCGGGCGCCAGCCATTCAGTCTCCACAAGCCGCTTGGCGCGGCGCAGAGCCGTCTGACGATCCACATGCCAGATATCCCGCAGCGTCTGATTGGAAAGGGCCCCAATCCGGGCAAACTCAGATCGCAGGCTTTTGAAATCTTCAGGCATGGCTGTCTGTTCAAGACTCAGCGCGTAGAGGCGGCCACCTTTCTTTTCAGGTTGGACTACGCCCTTGCGGATAAGGTCTTTGATACCCTTTGACGCGGTGTATATGTCAATTCCCGCAAGCTTCTGGTACTCTGCGCTGGTGAACCGGCCGCCGCGCTGCCTTGCCAGCACAAGCAACGCATCTGATTGGTCGAAAGCGCCAGGCTCTTGAACCTGGCCAGCCAGCCTCGCGTGTCCTCATCCCACACCATAGAGTTGCGCAGTGAGACTGTGATGAAGCCTTGCGGCTCCTCCGCGAAATCCGGTTTATGCAGGCCGTTGCCTTCCATGACCTCGAACATCCTGGGCACTCCCTCGCCGACTTCCCGCATCAAACCCGCGATGACCAAAACGCGGACAATAAGCGGGTTGCGCGAAGCATGGCCGCCGGCTCCCTTGCGCAAAGCGTCCAGTGTGATAGGCGGGACCAGATTTCCGGGTGAGACCACTTCCAGGCGGTCGTCGTAATGGTGCACCTCGATCGGAGTGCCGCGCAGACCATAGTCGCGGTGGGCGATGGCGTTAACCACCGCCTCCTGCCAGGCGAACTGAGGGTATTCCGCGTTCTCGGAGAAAAAGAGGTCATGGAGCACCTGCCGCTGGCCGATACGCGGCCGAATCGTCTCAACGACCTTTTCCGACAGCTCGGCGAGAGGGGCTGATATCCTCTCCCGCTGAACAATATTGAGATTCGCGCCATACTCTCTCCGGGTGCCGCGGAACCGGATATATTCCACATAGGCCTTCTCGTGCCAGCGTTCAGGGTTATTGGCGAACAGCAACAAGGCCGCGTAACTCAGCCGCACGTCGCCGTTTTGAGGCTCCGCAAGCCGCAGTTCAACAAGCGCCTGCCTGGCATCCAGGCCGGGCCTGAATTTCTCCGCGATCCGGCGGACGAGGTCTTCGCGCAGCTCGGCCATGCCTGCGCCGGGCACAAAAGCGTGCTCGGTCAGGCTCTGCTTTTTGAGGGCCTTGGCATGGGCGATGCGGTCGGCGTCCATGGGGAGATTCTTGTCATGATCCCGGTATAGATACCTGCCGGATGTGGTATGGTGCGTGGTCAGGGAAGGGCCGGTTTCAAAAAGAAGGACTTTTTGCCCGCCACAAAGACAGATTTCGGGCTTTGCCGGAAGCGGAGGCTCGATCCGGGAAGAAGGTATCTCAAGGAACTTGTTCAGTTGTTTGTCGCTAAAAGGCAGGCCGGAAGGGGTCCCGTCATTATCAAGCCCTACGACCAACTCCCCGCCGTCTGCGTTGGCGAAGGCGACCAGGGTTTCAGCTATTTCCGCGGAAACCTTCTTAAGCGGCAGCGGCCTGGGCGTTTTTGTGCGCTTGTTGAAACAGGATTTTCTTTCAAGAAATTGCCCTTCCGGGTTTGTTCGGTAGCTCTCGGGCAAATTGTTCATTTTTATCCTTCCTGATTATTCTTTGCTTGTCAGTTTGCGGCGAAAGATTTTGTTTGTTTTCACAAGGTCAAATGCTTCGGGGTCAAAATCCTCTCCGAGCCATTCTACCACCTCGTCATGCTGCTCGTGTTTGGAATCGCGGATGGCGGCAAGCATGTCCTCGTAACCTCACACGCCGCCGCAGTCCTCAGGCGGGCAGGCCCGCTCCCCGGCCAGACATTTAATTCCCTGAAATTCAGCCGTAGCCGGGGCAGTTTTCTCAACCCGTATCTAGTGCGTCCAGCTATCCCCCATGTCATACTCGTAGATGAATTCGGCACCGGCTTCCGGCGCGATATCTTGCAGAATAACCTTGCGCTCGTCCTGGACTTTGTCTAAATCCTGGGACTTGGTCCCGAAATGTTCTTTGCCGACGTGAAAAATATGCAAGTGAGAATCCTGCCAGCCCATGACAAACTGGATGGTATAGTGAAGATTGGACAGGCTTATATCTCCTGGCACCAACACCCGGCGCCAAATTGGCGGCTTCAGTCCCATTAACGTGATTTTAAGCTGATAAGCTGAGGCCTTCGCCTGGTCCAGAGCCTTCTTGGCCTCATTGGGAATCCAGCCCATGTTCGCAAATTTTCCAATATGATAATCTCTTTTTGATTTCATTGTGGCTTGATTTGTGAATCGCTCTCCCTTACTTATTATATGAAATTCAATACTTTGGGGCGGCGGGCATTGATTTTTTTCAACGCACAGATCAAGCAGTTCCGCCAGAAATTCCCGCGGAGCAAAGGCTAGCTATTGCCCTCATTCAGGTTGCATGTGCTATGATAAGGAAAGCTAATCCAGAAAAGAAGGATTTCGAGTCGCAGCAAACCCATGCCCGGGCCATTGCGCTGCGGGTCTGTCAGGAAGCCGAGCTAACTGTAATGAGGAAAAGGAAGGCCTATCATCGCAAAAGGAGCATAAAAATGGATACCATCGAAAATGCTTTCGCAGAAAGTCTGGCGAAACTCCCTAAACACATTCCTTTTTATTCCGAGAATGATATCCGGTTCTGGCTGCTGCATGAATTTATTAATAGTACCGGTTTATTCCACGGACTTCGCCTTGTTACGGAATACCCCGTCAAGCCGAAATCACGCGCCAAATATGACATTGCTCTGCTCACCCGGGGAAACTCCCTATTTTTGGCCGCAGAAGTGAAATACTACTACGACAGCTTTAATCTGAAGTCATTTAAAGCAGATCTTCAACGCTTGCAGGGCAGTAGCGCAGAGTATAAATACTTTATCTGCGCCATAAGGAAAGATCACCATCAGATTGCGTTAGGTAAAATCGCCTCAATTGCGACTGGGGAAGTGCAAGTGTTCAAGTTCCCCACGCCGCGTTGGACCCCTACACCACTTAGTTAATCGCGACATAGCACTGCCGCGCTGGCCTGCCATAATACTCTTGAGGAAACATTATGGCAAGCAAAAACAAAAGCAAAGAGACAGCAGTAAAAAAAGCTTCCCCCTATACAATGCGCTACCGCCTGCATGGCGGCGCCGATGAGATAGGCGGGAATTTTATAGAAATTGAATCCGCAGGAAAGCGGATATTCCTGGACATGGGTATGCCCCTAAGCCTGCCCGAGGAAGGCCTGTTCTCTTCTCAACAACATCCTCCTCGCTACTATAGGATAGCCCCCTATCGCAACAGGGCAATGCCGCGTTATCAAAATAGCACAGTAGTCCGGACGCGACATGACATTGTCGCGTTGATGTAGTATGCTATTGGAGTAAAGAGAAGCGATATGACGAACAAACGGTTATCCAAATCTCAATTCATGACGGGGCTCCAGTGCCTGAAACGGCTCTGGCTATATTTTTTCCTCGCAGCCTTTTCTTTGGCGTTCGCCGCCTGTTCGCCCGGTGACCGCGGGTGGTGCCGCGGCGCCGGCGATTACAGCCCGCTGCCGTCCGGGCCCGGGACGGGCCGGCTGGCCGTGGCGCCGGGCCGCGTGGAAGCCGCCGCGCCGGAAGGCTTCGACAAAGCCGCGGCCGAAAAGCTGATAACGGAACTTTTTATTAAAGACCTTTCTTACCCCGGCGGCTTTGTAGTAGCAGCTTATGCGGACGGCGGGAACGCCGCGGTCCTCAGCCCGGAGCTTACAAACATAACGGTTATGCGGGAGAACGGCCGCTCCAGGCTGCTGGAAGCGGAGCTCAACATAAAGCTTTCCAAAAACGGCAAGGTCCTGCTGGAGAAGACTTACCGGCAAAGCTGGCGCGCGGCCGACGCGCCCGGTTATGAAGAAGCCTGGCGCGAAGTCCTGCCCCGGGCCATGCTTGAGATGCGCAAGGACATTATAGCTGCGCTTTCACGTTAGAGTAGTGCGTCGCTGACGGGCCCGCAGGAACAGCAGGCCGCAGTAAAGCAGCATAGCCGCCAGGGACATAGCAGCGCTCAGCTTCAGGTAAGGCGGCTCATAGCGCAGCTCCACCTCGTGCCTGCCCTTCTCCAGGAACAACCCGGTAAAACCGATATTCACCATCGCCGGCTTCACCCCGCGCCCGTCCACTTTGGCCGACCAGCCGGGGTCGAAAGGGATAGAGAAGAACAACAGCTTCCTGGAGGCCAGGTTTATGCCGCCGCGTATCAGGTTCTGCCCGTGCTGCGTAATGTCCAGCGTCTCCCGGCCCAGCCGCTCCACATCCCGCGCATACTCCGCGCGCAGAAAACCGGCCGGCATTTCAGCGGCCTTCATTTCGGGGAAGGCAGTAGCCTCCACATAAACGTCCTCGTCGGCCACAAAAGCCTTGTACAGGGCCGCGGCCTTCGCCGCGGGCGAAAGCTTCGCGAACTCCGCCGGGCTCATGCGCTTCTCGTAGGTAAAGCCCAGCGGCAGGGCGTATTTATTGCGGAATACCTTGATATCGCCCGCCGCGGACACCAGCTCATAGTCGAACCGCCTGAATAAAGGTTCCGCGGACCGCGACAGCGCATACTTCACGCTGCCGAAGCTGTGCAGCGGCGGCACGCCGCGCAGGCCGGGCGCCCAGCGCGTGAGCGTCTCTCTGCCGCCCTCTATCAGGCCCATTTCCAACAGGAACCGCACATAATTTAACTGGTTGAAGGAATGGTAGGACGGAGTGCCGTAATAATCCTGCACCTTCGCGTCGTTCACGCTGGGGTCCTTGGAACTGCCGGAAAAATAATCCTTTTCCACGCGGAAGAAACTTTTATCGGCCGCCTTCAGCCAGGCTACCGCGTCGCCGGTATAGTCATTGTAGCCGGTCCTGCCGGCATACTCGGCGGCGGTCACCACCGGCCTGTGGTTAACGGTCATATCGGCCATATAGGCCGCCTCCGCCGTTACGGCCAGCAGCAGCAGCGCCCGCGCATAAGGCTTGAACCTGTTCGCGGCCAGGCAGGCAAGCAGCACGCCGTAGCCGGCGAGAAAAAAGGTCACGGCTTCCCGCACCGGCTCATTGATCACCTTCAAGCGCGGCGCGTAGGGAAAGTACAGCAGCCCCAGCAGCCCGCCCAGGGTCAGCGCCAGCGTTAGGAGGCCCGGCTTCACGCCCTTATCCAGGCCGTCCAGCGCTTTTACGCCCAGCAGCAGCAGGACCAGCGCCACGAAGAACGAGAAATTCCTGTAATAATCGCCCGCGAAAAGCCAGTAGGCGTACCTGAAATACGGGAACACCACCGGCAGCAGGCACAGGCCCAGCAGCGCGCCGTAAAGAACCTTCCGCCTTTTGTCCAGGGTGAAGAAGACCTGCGGGAAGACAAGGAGGGTAAGCAGCCCGCAGTAGAAAAGCGGCGCCTCCAGGTAATTGTTCCAGCCCATAAAGGCGGTGCCGGTGCCCAGGAGGTCGCTGGAGAAGAAGCGCAGTATGGCCGTACCGTTATGCTGCCTGCTTTCCAGGCCGAACAGCGGCTTCGACAGCAGCCTGGAGAAGAAAGACGCCTCGCCGGCCACGCGCGGGCTGTTGTACATCTCCAGCAGGCCGTTGACCAGGAAGAAAGAGCTTATGGCGGCCCCGAGCAGCCCCAGGCCGAGAACCTGCAGGAACAGTTTGGAGAACTTCCGCGCGTTCCACTCGTTGTTGTCCAGGAAACGCAGCACCATGTAAACGCAGAGGAAAAGGCCGTACAGGTACAGGTCGAAAGGCTGCAGCGCGGCTATCAGCGCCACGCTAAGCGGCAGCAGCGCAAAACCGCCGTCCTGGTACAGCCTTTCAAAGGCGTACAGCAGCAGCGCGGCATATACGGCCTCGGTGGAAAATATCCCCCAGCCGCCGCCCAGCACCATAAAACCCGAGAAGGAATAGCAAAGCGCGCCGACCGTGGCGGCGAATCCCGCTATGCCGGTCTTCCTGAGGAACAGATAGAACAACAGGCCGGCGCAGAATATCTTCAGCACCTCTACGAAGGCCATGCCGTAGCCGGCCAGCCCTCCCCCGGCCAGCACCAACAGCGCGGTGAACGGGTCAGGCAGGCAGCCGGGGAAGATGTTCTGCCCCATGCCCTGGTTGAACGACCACCCGGGAAGCCCCTCGGTCCTGAAGTACTGCGCTATATGGACGTATTGCGGATAGCTGTAGTTTATGGAATCGCTGGCGATATCCTTGAAGAGGTAAAGCTTGTCTAAAAGAAGGAAATCCTTATAAACGACCAGAGCCGCCGCGGCTATAAGAAAAGCCGCCAGGAAAGGCCACCAGCGCCAGGCCCCTTCCGGGACGGCGGCGGCCGCCGCGCGCAGTTCTTTGTGTTTTCCCCTCTTCCTGCTCATGTTCAGGCCGGCGTGTCACCACCGGCCGGCCCGGTTCCCTCAAAAAGCACCGACGGGAAGACGAAGCCGGCTATTATGCCGGCGGCCAGCCCGCCCAAATGCGCCCAGTTGTCCACGTAGGGGGTCAGATAGCCCATGGCGAGAGTGAAGAGGCCCCAGCCGAGCAGGGCCGAGCCTATGCGGCGGCTGCGTATGTAGAAAGAGCCGCTGTGGCGGTAAAAGAAAACGATTATGGCCCCGATGAGGCCGAAGATGGCGCCGGACGCGCCCACGGCGGGTTTCGGCTGGGAAACAGCGCTCAGCAGCGACGCGGCCAGCCCGGTGGTGAAATAAATGCAGAGGGAACGGCGAGCCCCCCAGGCGCGCTGCGAGGCCAGGCCGAGCACGTAAAGGGCCAGGCAATTCCCTACCAGGTGCCCGGCGCCGGCGTGCAGGAACATGCCGGTGAAAAGCCGCCAGGTCTGCCCGGCCATAACTTTTTCGCCGTAAATGGCGCCGGCGGCTATTATGGTTTCCTTGCTTTTAAGCGCCCCGATGGCCACCTCCCAGGAATAGGCCAGCACATTGGCCCCTATCAGGACCAGCGCAAAAAGCGGCGCCGCGCTCATCCCCTTCTCGAAATCCAGCCTGGACGGGTGGAAGGGGTCCTCCGCCAGCATGTCGGCGGAGATCTTGCGCGGCGCTTCCGCCATCAGCGCTTTTCCCCGGTGTCAAGCAGCACACCGGCGGCCAGCGCCACGCGCCGGTCTATCTTGCGCAGGCTGTCGGGCGACATATCCAGCACATAGCGGTCCAGGAGCGTCATCCTGCGGTTGAATTCGCCCAGCACGCTCTCGTCGGGGGCGAAAAAGATGAAGTCCGTGCGCAGCAGGCCGAAGAAGCTGCCCAGGAAGCGGCGCAGTATGGAGAGTATTATCGAATCCTCTTTGGCGGTGAAGATAAGCTCACGGCCGGCATTGTAACAGTACCAGCGCTTGCGCAGGATATTGTACAGGTAATTCTTGGTCAGGTAGGCTATCGGCTGGTCCTGCGGGTCGGTCACCGTGTAGCCGGCGGTGATTATCTGTATCTTGCGGTCCTGCAGTATCTTCAGCAGCACCTCCGTCCTGCTGTCGTCGCGGTATACCGTCAAATGCCGCTTTTTGGACAGGCCCATGGCCGTCAGGACCATCACGGTGATGGTGCCCAGCGTGGCGAACAGGATAGCCAGCGGGGGCATCGAATCTTTGACGCTGTAGGCGATGGTACTGAAAAGCAGGTAGTTCACGGCGCCGGCAATAATGCCGCCGAAGATGGCCAGGGTGTTAAGGAAGAGGTAGCGCGGCCGCTCCATATACATCAGCGCATTGCCTTCCTCGTCCACCACCGAGTATTTTTCCTTTATCGACAGGTGGCGCTGGTTCAGCAGGAACTTGTCGCGCGCGAACGCGGCATCCCCCTGCTGCTCGTTCACCGCGGGCGCGGGAGGCAGCGCCGGCACGGCCAGGGAGGCCCCGCACTTTGGACAGGCCACCTGGCTGCCGGCGTACTCGTCCTTGAGATTATATACCGCGCCGCAGGCGCAGGTCACGCTTATTGACATTAGGTCACCTCCCGAAATCTCTATCTATTATACCTTGCGCAAAGCCCGGCGGCTAGTGCCCCTCGGGAATATTTTGAGCCGAGGCGGGGCGAGAGGAGCGCGCAGGCCCGTCGGGCCTGTAAGCGACGAGCAACGAAGCCGCAGGCCAAAAGCGGACAAAAGAAACCGGAAAGGGGTTTTTCAGCGGACTGTCAGGGAAGTTTCTCCGGTCCGCGCGAACACGGGACTCGCTGCCGGACCGGTCTTCGGGCGGCTACGGGAATGTTTCCCGCCATATCTATCGCGGGACGCCGCGCCCCGCGGCCCGTCCGGCCCTTGACAAGTCAAGTACGCCGGTCTACACTATGTGCAGGAGAATCGCTATGGCTACATTAAAGCACCTGCTGTCCGCCGCGCTCCTGCTGGCCGTCCCCGCCGCGCTTAATGCCGGGTCAATAAACTCTTTCGGCGGGGAACTGCTCTCGCTGGAATCAGTCTCCGTACCGGCGCCCAGCCCGTCCGTCTCCGCCCCCGCCCGCACCAACGCCTCCCCCCGGGCCATGCCCGGGCTCCCGCTGCCGCAGAAAAAATATACGGTGGCACTTTTCATGAACGGCAAGAACAACCTGGGCTCGTTCATGGCGCGCAAACTGCTGCAGCTGGAAGCGGTGGGTTCGGACGCGAATATCAACATTGTGATGGAGATCGGCGTAATAAAACCGGTACCGGCCTGCAGCACCTGCACCGTGCACCATATGTACGGCGCCACCTGGGACGGGGTGCGCCGCTACTACGTGGTCAAGAACCCGAAGCAGCCGGCCAAGAAGATAGCCACCTCCTTGCAGCTTCCCGTAGCGGTTAACACCGACATGGGCGACTATAAAAACCTGGTAGCCTTCGTCAACTGGACGAAGACCAATTTCCCCGCGCAGAAATACATCGTGGTGGTGGGCAATCACGGCGGCGCCTGGGTGGACCACACCAAGAAGCCGCAGGGCGCGGCCAAGGGCGTCTCCTACGACGACGTGACCCACAACTACATTACCACCCCCGAAATAGGGAAAGCCCTGAGCGAATTCGGCGGGGCCGACGTCCTCATCTTCGACGACTGCCTGATGCAGGCCTCGGAAGTGGCCGCGGAGGTGCGCGACAAAGTTTCCTTCCTGCTGGGCTCGGAGGAAATAAGCTACACAAATCACTTCAGGCCCGACTGGCTCTTTGCGCCGCTCAAGGCCAAGCCGGGCATGTCCCCCGCGGCCTTCGTCGGCTCCTTCATGAGGACCTGGTCCTCCTATAATTCCGCCCTCTGGAACGCCACCAAGAAATACCCCGGCACTTTCTCCGCCATAGAGCCGTCGAAAATAGGCGGGCTGGAAGCGCTGGCAAAAAGATACGCCTCGGAGGCGCTCGCACTGGAAGGCGCCGAGCCGAAGCTGGCTTTCCGCGGGGCCATTAAGGAAGTGCTGCGTTACCACTATGAGTACTGCGTGGACTTCTACGATTTCGTCGAACTGTCGCAGAAACACCTCAAGGCGAAG
>PEXO01000046.1 GCA_002779045.1 Elusimicrobia bacterium CG08_land_8_20_14_0_20_59_10
AGACGGTCCTTCAGCGGCTGCCAGGCGTATGTTGCGTTCGCCGAGTGCGCGTAATACTTTTTTCTTCCATTTATGCCGCGCCTGCCCGAAATTCCTGCAAATATCCTACCACCTCATCCCGACAAAGGTGTGTCGTGTTGGTTTTAGCTAAAATTAATATTTTGTCTTCCATTATTATTACGGCCCCACTGGAAATCCCGCTGATATCTTACTCTTACCATACGACCACGATAAACGTCATGCCGCGCGGATTATTATCATCCGTGGACTTTCATTCAACCCGTGACAAAATGTCGCGACCTGGCCGCCTTTGCGGAAATATCCTGTGAATATCTTATACCCTCACCGCGACAGCGTAGGTCCCTTGGAATGCGCCCCCCCACCCTGGCCCTCCCCCAGAGCCCTCTGGGCCTGCCGTATCAGGCGCTATGCGCTTCAGACGGCCGAGGGGGGAGGGAAGGGCGAGGTGAGCAGTTACGTTTTCAGGGACAAAAGGGAACGTACCGTGAAGCTGACCTGAAAGTTGCAGCTGCAACTTTCCGCCAGCATAGCGGGCGCCTTTCAGGAGGCATACCAGGAGCCTGTCCGAAGGCGTGGTCTTCGCCCTGCTGTGCTACGGACAGGCCACATACCTCAGCGTGCAGTCAAGGTAGTACGGACGGATCTTTTATATTTGCCAAAAAAGGGCCGGGCCGCCGACTCTCACTTCCCTGCGGCGGCACGCAGTTGTTTCAGCAGGGCCGGGTCCACGGCGAAGCCCAGCTCCCGCGCCTTCCCGGCGCTGGCCAGGGCCTCGGCGTGACGGCCCAGCCTGGACTGGCAGACGGCCATATTGAAGAACACATTGCCGTTGGACGGCTCGCGCCGCGCCAGCATATTGAAATCCTCCAGCGCTTCCTTATAAAGCCCCAGCCGCGACCTGGCTATGCCCCGGTAAAGGAAAGGCTGGTTCCTGCCCGGCGCTTTCATGATAACGGCGGTATAATCCGCAACGGCCTCTTTGTCCTTTCCCGTCGTATAGTACAGGTAGGCCCGCTTCTCCAGCGCTTCCGGGTCCCCGGGGGCGAGCTTCAGCGCGGCGGCGAAATCCGCTTCGGCCAGGTCATAGCGCTTCATGAACATATAGGTAATGGCGCGGTTGGTGAAGGTCCTGGGTTCCGAGCCGCAGAACAAGGCGGAAATTGAAAGGTATTCGGCCGACTTCGCGTACAATTCCTTCGCCTTCTCCTGCTGCCCGGCCTTTTCCAGCTGCTGCCCCTTCAACCCGAAGGCATTGCCCATGTTCCGGTAAAGCTTGTGGTTCTTCTCCTTCAGGCGCAGCCTGGCGTTCAGGCCCTCCGCTATGGCATAGTCGGCAAGCCCTTTGTCCAGCTCGCCGCGGTCCTTGGCGAAGTATTCGCCCCGGCTTTCATAGGCCACCTCGCAGAGCCAGGGCGGGTAAGGATATTTTTTAATGACGTCCCCCCACAGCGTGCCGGAATCCTTCCACACCTTTGCGCGCTCGAAGGTGATGGCCGCAAAGGCCAGCCCCGCGGCGGCAACGAAAAAGAGCACAATATTCCTCGCGCCGGGCCGCTTTTCCAGCAGTCCCTGCAGCCACATGGCCGGCATGAACAACAGGCCTATATACGGGATATAGGCATATCTCTCCGCGTACAGCGCCTGCCCCACCGAAAGGAACTGCAGCACCAGGGCTATGGTAATAAAGAAAAAAGCGGAACCGAAGAACAGCACCTTCGCCTTCTCCCTCCTGACCAGCGCGGTTATCCCCACGCCCAGCAGCGCGGCCGCGCCGGCGCAGGCCGGCAGGTAGAAAGTAAGCCAGGGCAGCTTGCCGTGCAGATGCAGCGGGTACGGATGCAGGGCGGAAAGATTGACCGGCGCAACCAGCTTCCAGAGATACGCCGAGAAGCCGTAGAAGCCGAAGCAGAGGCGCTCGAAGGTCATGGACAGCTCGAAGTGGGAAATGGCGCTCTTGGACTGTATCTTCACGGCCAGCAGGCCGAACAGCACCGACAGGAGAAAGAAAGGCAGCTTCTCGCCGAGGGTCCGCCAGGAGAGCTTCCTGCCGTGGTAATGATCGAACAGCAGCAGCACCACGGGCAGCACCACGGCCGCCGGCTTGGACAGCAGCGACAGCACGAACAGCGCGAAAACGAGGACCAGCAGGGACAGGCGGTCCTTTTCCAGGAAGAAGCGGTAGGCTATAAGCGCGGCCAGGAAGAAGAGCGCGTAAAGCACGTCCTTGCGCTCCGACACCCAGGCCACGCTTTCCACGTGCATGGGGTGCACGCCGAAGAACAGCGCCACGAAAGCCGCGGCGAAGAGCTTTCCGCCGCTGAGCAGGTAGATCAGCCAGAAGACCAGCGCGGTATTGGCCAGGTGCAGCAGCACGTTCACGGCATGGTAGCGCGGCGCCTTCAGCCCGGCGGACTTATAGTCCAGCGCCAGCGTAAGCATGGTGAGCGGGTGATAATTTAGCATCACGTCGCTGTCGGTGGAGAAGATCTTCTTTATCCCCGCGGGAGAGAGGTCGGTCACCAGCTTGTTCTCGGTCACATAGCCGTTATCGTCCCAGTTGGTGAAGCCGCAGTTGAAGGAGGGAGCGAAAGCCGCCAGCGTGAGCAGCAGTATGCCGCCAAGGATAAGGCCCCGGCCATTGCGCCCGTCAGCCGGCTGCTCCCCCTGCCTGTTCTTCTTTTTCTTATTATGCGCCATCGCGGGCCGGCGGCGGAATTTTATCGCCGGATTTTTTTATTGTACCATAATGTAAAGGTCCGGCAGGCGGAGCCCGGACCCTGGCCGTCTGATGGCCAGAGGCCCTGTTACGGCACTGGCATAGCCTTGGCCGTCTGATGGCCAGAGGCCCTGTTACGGCACTGGCATAGCCTTGAGGAGCTTTCGATGAACAGGATACATGAACACCCCGTGCTGCAGCCGGAAGAGCGCAAAAAGGCCGCTTTCTCTTTCGACGGGAAGACCTGCGAAGCGCTGGAGGGAGAGGTCATCTCAAGCGCGCTTTACGCCAACGGCATAAAGATCTTCAGCCGGCACCAGAAGGACTCTAAGCCGCAGGGCCTTTTCTGCGCCAACGGCCAGTGCGCGCAGTGCTCGGTAATAGCCGACGGGCTGACCGTGAAATCCTGCATAACCCCGGTGCGCGAGGGCATGAAGGTGGAAACGCTCAAGGGCGCGGCCAGGCTCCCGCGCGTGGCCTGCGTGCAGGAATTCGGCCGCGTGGAGGAGCTGGACGTGGACGTCCTTATCATAGGCGGCGGGCCCTCGGGGCTGGCCGCGGCCGCCGAGCTGGGCAAGCTTAACGTGAACACGCTGGTAATAGACGACAAGGCTAAGTTCGGCGGCAAGCTGGTGCTGCAGACGCATAAATTCTTCGGCTCGGTGGAGGACTGCTATGCCGGCACGCGCGGCATAGACATAGCCGATAAGCTGCAGGCGCAGCTTAAGGGATACCCCTCGGTGAAAGCCTGGACGGACGCCTCCTGCCTGGCCGTCTTCTCGGATAAGAAGGCCGGCGTGCTGTGCGGCGACAAGTATTACCTGGTAAAACCCAAGGCCGTGATAAGCGCCACCGGCGCGCGCGAAAAAAGCCTGGCCTTCCCCGGCAATACCCTGCCCGGAGTCTACGGCGCCGGCGCCTTCCAGACCCTGGTAAACCGCGACCTGGTGCGCCCGGCCGAACGCCTTTTTATCGTCGGCGGCGGCAATGTGGGCCTGATAGCGGCCTACCACGCCCTGCAGGCCGGCATACAGGTGGCGGGGCTTATAGAGGCCCTGCCCGAATGCGGCGGCTACAAGGTGCACGCCGACAAGATAAAGCGCCTGGGCGTGCCGGTCTACACCCGCCACACCATAGTGCGCGCCGATGGGAAAGAGGGCGTGGAGAGCGTGACCATTGCCGGCATAGACGAGAAGTTCAAGGTCCTGCCCGGCACCGAGAGATCCTTTAAAGCGGACACCCTCCTGATAGCCGTGGGCCTCAGCTCCGTAGACGAGTTCCACGCCCAGGCCGCGGAGGCCGGCATGGACTCCTTCGTCTGCGGCGACGCCGAGGAGATAGCGGAAGCCTCGGCGGCCATGTTCAGCGGCAAGATAACCGCCCACAAGGTGCTTAAAAGCCTGGGCGTGATGGCCGCCCCCGTGCCGCAGTTCTGGTTCGATAAACTGGAAGTGCTGAAATCCCGCCCCGGCGCCACCGCTAAGCCGGCGGCGCAGGCCCGGCCCGGGCCGGTCTACCCGGTGCTGCACTGCCACCAGGAGATCCCCTGCAATCCCTGCGTGACCGTCTGCCCGAAGAAGTCAATTAAATTGGCCGGCAGCAGCATTATGGACCTCCCGCGCTTCTCCGGCGACTGCATAGGCTGCTTCAAATGCCTGCTCATCTGCCCGGGCCTGGCCGTGACGCTGGTGGACTACCGCAAGGACCCCGCAAATCCCACTGTTGCGCTGCCTTTCGAGATCGGGCGCGGCCTGGTAAAAAAGGGGGATAAGGTAAGGCTTACCGGCTGGGAGGGCGCAGACCTGGGCGACGCGGAGGTTACGGACGTAAAGGATTTCAAGGCCGAGAACACGCTGATAGTGAGAGTGAGGACCACGCCGGCGACAGCGGACCTGGCCGCTTCTTTAAAGCTTTACCCCGCCGAGGCGGGCAAAAAGACAGTCCCGGACCTGGCGAAGGCCGACGATGAAACCATCATCTGCCGCTGCGAACGCGTCAGCCTGGGCGAGATACGCCGGGCCATACGCTCCGGCATGCGCGACCTGAACCAGTTGAAGGCCGTTACGCGCGCGGGCATGGGCGCCTGCGGCTCCAAGACCTGCTCCTCCCTGCTGCTTAATATCTTCCGCAGCGAGGGCATCGACCTTAAAGAAGTGACCGCCTTCACCAGGCGGCCGCTTTTTGTGGAGGCGCCGCTGGGGGTTTTCTCCGGCGTGAAGTGCCGTACCGAGGCCGACGAGAAAGCCGGTTGGAGCGGGTTTTAACAGCGCCCCCCACCCTAACCCTCCCCCTGAGCCCTCTGGGCCTGCCGTATCAGGCGCTATGCGCTTCAGACGGCCGAGGGGGGAGGGAAGGGAGGGGGTGGGCAGTTACGAACGGAGTTCGATCTATGAAAGACAAATACGATGTAATCATCATCGGCGCGGGCAGCGTGGGCGTACCGCTGGCCCTGGCGCTGGCCGAAAGAAAACTCAAAACCCTGGTGCTGGAAGCGGAGGCCTCCCCGGGACAGGGCCAGAACAAATGCGCCATAGGCGGCCTGCGCGCCACGCATTCCGACGGCTCCAAGATCAAAGCCTGCCTGCGCAGCCTCAGCATCTTCTCCGGCTGGAAGAAAAAGCACGGCGACGATATAGGCTGGATAAAAGGCGGCTACCTCTTCCCGGTCTACACGGAGAACGACGAGCTGGTATTGAAGGAACTGTTGAAGGTGCAGCGGGGCTTCGGCCTGAACATAGACTGGATAGACGCCGCCAGGGTGCGCGCGCTGGTGCCCGGCATAGCCGCCACCGACCTGCGCGGCGGCACCTGGTCGCCCGACGACGGCTCGGCCTCGCCGCTGCTGGCCATAAACGCTTTTTACCGGCGCGCCGTAAAGCTGGGCGCGGAGTTCCGCTTCAAGGAGCCCGTGACGGAAATACTTTCCCGGAACGGCGCGGTCACCGGCTTGCGTACCGCGCGGGGCAGCTACGGCGCGAAGTGGGTGGTAAATGCCGCCGGCGCGCAGGCCGCCGCAGTCTCGGAGCTGGCCGGGATAAAGGTCCCGGTAAGGCCGGACTGCCACGAGGCCGGCATAACCGAACCGGCGGAAAGGTTCTTCGAGCCGATGGTGGTGGACCTGCGCCCCGGCGACAAATCCAAGAATTATTATTTCTACCAGAACTTCGAAGGGCAGCTAGTGTTCTGCCTCACCCCGCAGCCGCAGCTCTGGGGCGCGGACCGGCGCTCCACCTCCGAATTCCTGCCGGAGATCTCAAAGCGGATGATAGCGCTGCTGCCGAACGTGGCCAACCTGAAGGTGCGCCGCACCTGGCGCGGGCTCTACCCCATGACGCCCGACGGCTTCCCCGTGGCGGACCTCCCGGCGGCGCTGAAAGGCTATGTGCTGGCGGTGGGGATGTGCGGGCAGGGCTTCATGCTGGGCCCGGGCCTGGGCCAGGCCCTGGCCGCGCATATAGCGGGCAAGCCCTCCGCCGAAGATACGGAAATACTGGCCGGCTTTAAACTGAACCGCAGCTTCTCCGGCCAGGAGAAACTTAAGTAAGGGCTCGTTACTTCCCGGCGGGAACTCCGGCGTTCTTCTTTAATTGCAGCACGCTTTCCAGGGTCTGTTTCACCTGCGGGTTGTCCGGGGCCAGCGCCAGGGCGTCACGCAGATGCAGTTCCGCCTCCGCGTATTTCCCCGCATTTGCCGCCGCTATCCCCCAGTTGAGGTGAAAAGGGACCTCCCGCCCCTTGAGGCCCACCGCGGAGCGGAAGGATTGCTCAGCTTCGGCGGCCCGCCCCAGCGAGAGCAGGGCCATGCCCATATTATTGTGCGCTTCGGCCAGCGACGGGTCTATTTTCAAAGCAACACGGAAAGCCTCCACGGCCTCTTCCCTTTTCCCCAGCGTGTACAGGGCCATGCCCAGGTTGCTGTGCGGCTCGGCCAGGCCCGGCCTTAAGGCGATGGCCTCCTTGAACTGGCCGGCCGCCTCCCCCGCTTTTCCGGCCGACAATAGCGCCAGCCCGTAATTATTGCGGGCCCTGGCATAACCGGGGTCCAGCCTTACCAGCTCGCCTTTATGGAAGACTTCCTCCGCCTTTCTGCCGGCCAGTGCCGCCAGGCGGGCAAGATGCTCATGCGCCTGGGAGAAATCGGGGTTCAGCTCCAGCGACCGGCGGAAATGCTTTTCGGCCTCTTCGTACCTGCCAAGTTCCGCCAGCACAGCGCCCAGGTTGCAATGCGCCTCGTAAAAGTCCGGCTGGCGCTCCAGCACCGCGGTCCAGTGCTTC
>PEXO01000292.1 GCA_002779045.1 Elusimicrobia bacterium CG08_land_8_20_14_0_20_59_10
CGCCCTGCGCGGTCAGCAGATCCTTTACCACCGAAACCGGCAGCGGGGAAAATTCCACGGCGCAGCAGCGCGAAAGTATCGTCGGCAGCAGGGAGTTCCTGCGCGAAACGGTAAGGATTATCACGGTCTGGCCGGGCGGGTCCTCCAGGGTCTTGAGCAGCGCGTTCTGGGCCTGCGGTACCATGGCTTCGGCGTCGCGTATTATGAAGATCTTCCGCGGGGACATCAGCGGCTTCTGCTGCGCCCAGCGTATTACCTCCCGCATCGTGTCCACTTTTAAATTAGCGCTTTCGGGTTCGTTCAGGAACGCCGCCTGGAAGACGGTATCCACCACCCGTATGTCCGGGTGCGCCCCGCTTTTGGCCTGGCGGCAGGAAAGACATACGCCGCACGAATCACCGGGCGCCGCGCCGGCGGCCGCGGCCAGGTCCTCCGGAGAGGGGGCGGCCGCTTCACGGACGGGCGTCGGTTCCGGGGCGGCGGCAAAGAGTCCGCCGTCATCCTCCGGCTGCGGCGCCAGGGACTGCGGCCTGTCTTCCACAAAGGGCGTGCGCGAGCAGTTGAGCGCTGCCGCGAATTCCACCGCGGCGGGGAACTTGCCTATCCCGGGGAGCCCGTGAAAGATGAGCGCCGGAGGCACGCGGCCGGTCTCCGCCATGGAGCGCAGGCGCGCCAGGGTCTTATTCTGTCCTATTATCGAGGCGAACGGCATGTTATTTCTTTGCGCTCAGTATCTTCTGCACGCGGGCGCGGATGTCGGCCTGTATCGTTCCTACCGGGCGGCCGGCGTCAATGCGCGTTATGCCGGGGCGGCGGGCCAGCAGCTTGTAGGCGCGGTTCACGCGCCGGCGGAAAATGTCCGGCTCCCGCTCTATGCGGTCCCGGCCGTTCCTTAAATGTTCGCGCTGGGCGAATACCCTGTCGGGGATATCGAAGACGATGGTCAGGTCCGGCTTCAGGTCCAGCGTGGCTATGCGGTTGAGCGTTTCCACGGTCTTAAGGTCCAGGCCGCGGCCATAGCCCTGGTAGGCCGTGGTGGAAAGCGTGTAGCGGTCGGAAATTATCACCTTGCCCGCTTTGAGCGCCGGTATTATTTTTTCAAGGGTATGTTTTATCCTCGAGGTCTCGTAAAGGAAGAGCTCCGTCATCGGCTCTATGTTGCTCTTCGGGTCCAGCAGGATCCTGCGTATCTTCTCGGAAAGGTAGGTGCCGCCGGGTTCGCGCGTTACCACAACCTCGCACCCCAGCTCCTCCAGCCAGCTTTTGAGCAGCGCGGCCTGCGTGGATTTGCCGCAGCGGTCCGGGCCCTCCAGAACTATGAACAGTCCTTTTTTCATAAGGTTGACCTATATGATAGCAAAGGGCGGGGGGCGGAGTAAAAAGGCCCCGGTTTTCCGGTGGACTTTCGCACTTTTTGA
>PEXO01000270.1:0-3842 GCA_002779045.1 Elusimicrobia bacterium CG08_land_8_20_14_0_20_59_10
CGGCACCGGCAAGACCTCCACCGTGGTCGCCATGGCCAGGGAACTCGCCCGCGCCGGGTGGAAGCCCGCAATACTTATCCGCGGCTACAAGCGCTCCGCCCCGGCCGGCAAGGTGACGGTAATGGCCGAAGGCCGCCTGTTCGACCCGCACGAAGCAGGCGACGAAGCCCTGATGCTTTACCGGATGCTGGAAAAAAACCGCGTGCCGGTGCTGGTCTGCGCGGACAGGTTCGCTTCCGGGACGATAGCCGTCTCAGAACTGGGGGCCGACCTCCTGCTGCTCGACGACGGGTTCCAGCATTTCGCCCTGGAACGCGACCTGGACATAGTCATAGTCAACGCCACCGCCCCGTTCATGGGGGAGTGGGTGCTCCCGTTCGGGAACCTGCGCGAATCCCCGAAGGCGGTGAAAAGGGCGGGCGCGGTGATAATCTCCCATTGCGAGGAGGCCGCGCCCGGGGCCGTGGACGCCCTGCGCGCCGGCATACATAAGTTCAATCCTTCCGCTGAGATCCTGGAGAGCTGCCACACCCCGGAATTCTTCCTGGACCCGGCGGCGGAAAAGACCATGGGGCTCGACTCGTTCGTGAAGAAACGGGCCGCCGCGCTGTCCGCCATAGGCGACCCCGCCTCTTTTGAAGCGGCGCTTGCCAGGCTGAAGATAGACCTGAAGCAGATCTGGCGCTACCCGGACCATCATTTCTTCACATCGCTGGAACTTTCCTCGGCGCGGCAGGCCGCGCAGGGGATGCCGATAATAACAACTTTCAAGGATTTCGTGCGCTTCCCCCCCGACTGGCCCCGGCTGCTGGGCGGGGAACTCTTTATCCTTTCCATCCGAATGACCTTTCAGAAGGACGGCTGGCAAAAGCTGGTGAAGCTGGTGTCCTGCGTGAAAAAGGGAAATCCCTGATGCGCTGCTGGCCCGGGCATAAGCCAGTTTTCCGCGGAGCCCCGGCCGCTTTCCTCGACAGGGACGGCACCCTTAACCGCAACAGGCACGGCCAATACATAACGCGCCCCGGCCAGCTCCGGCTATACGCGCGGGCGTCCGCCGCGCTGAAGCTCCTGGCGCGCAAAGGCTACCTGCTGGTGGTTATAACCAACCAATCCGGCATAGGCCGCGGCTACATGACCATGGCCGTCTCGAAGGCCATCAATTTAAAGCTGGTCGGGGAGCTCCGCCGCAAAGGCGTCAGGCTGGACGCGGTATATTTCTGTCCGCACGTACCGGGCGACAACTGCTCCTGCCGTAAGCCGGCTCCCGGGCTGGCGCAGGAGGCCGCCGCAGACGGCAGCCTGGACCTGGAACGTTCTTTCGTGGCCGGCGACAAAGCTTCGGACCTGGAATTCGCCGTGCGGGCCGGGCTTAAAGGCCACCTGGTTCTGACGGGAGCCGGACGTAAAACCGCGGCCAGGCTGAAAAAAAAGGCTTTCCGCGATATTCTTTCCCTCGCCAAAGCCATGCCGGAGATCAAAGCATGAAAAAACGGATCCTTATTTCGCAGGTGGTAACGCTGCTGCTCCTGCTGGCCGCGAAACCGGAAAGCTGGAAACTCTTCCGGGTCGGCCTGGCGGTAATGGCCCTTGGCCAGGCAGTGCGTCTGGCGGCCAGCGCGGCGATAGTGAAGTCGAAGACCCTCACCACTACGGGACCCTACTCCGCCGTGCGCAACCCGCTCTACCTCGGCACCATGGTGCTGACCGCGGGACTTATGACGATGCTTTCCTCTCCCTCGCGCCCGGCGCTGACCGCCGGCCTGTGGCTCTTCGCCGTTGCCTCCTTCGGCTGGATCTACTACGTGACGATAAAAAGCGAAGAGGTCTTCCTGGCCTCCGTGTACGGCAGGGATTTCGACGACTACAAGGCGGCCGTACCCGCCATCTTCCCCCTGTCCGGCCTGTCCGGCTTCTTCGACTTTTCCGCGTATTCGGCGGAAGTTTTCCGGCGCAACAAGGAATGGCGCGGGCTGACCGCGGCTTTCCTCCTGGCGGCGCTTACCGCGGCGCGGATAAAATATGGTTTCTAACCTGGATCCTGCAGGATTCCCCGCGAAGCGGGCGGTAAGCCGCTGCGGCTTTCAGGTTAGCGCCCTTGCTTTGTTCCTGGCGCTCTCCCCGCCGGCGCACGCCGGTCAGGACCTGGTCCACCCTTTCAGCAGCAACCTTATCTCCACCCCGGCGGTAACCGCGGCTATCCCCGGCCTTGTAAAAGGCGAGACCCTGGAGTACGACCTTTACTGGGGCTTCATTAAAGTAGGCAAGGCCTTCCTGAAGGCGGAAAACGTAGTGAATATTTCCTCGAGGCCGGCCTGGCGCCTGGTACTGGAAGCCAGGTCGAACTCTTTTATAGAGACCTTCTATAAAGTGGAGGACCGTCATGAGTCCTGGATGGACGCCGCCGACCTGCGCTCCCACGGCTATTATAAGAAGATCTCCGAAGGCCGGCATTTCCGCAATGAATGGGCGGTTTTCGACTGGGCCGCCCGGAAGTTTTACGGCAAAAAAATAAACCGCAAAGGCAAGATCTCCGATTTCGAAGGCCCGCTTGAAAAGCCCGTAAGCGACATGCTTTCCGCCGTTTACCGCGTACGCGGCATGCGCCTGGCGCCCGGCGCCGCCATTCAGCTGGACGTGAACACCAAGCGCAACTGGGCCCTCACCATAAAGGCCGGCAAGCGCGAAAAGGTAGAGACCGCCTACGGGAAAAAGAACTGCGTGGTGCTTGAGCCGCTGGTAGGCGACGACGGGCTTTTCGTAGCCAAGTCCGGAAGGCGTATGTTCATCTGGGTAACTGACGACGCGCTGAAAGTGCCGATGCTCCTCAAGGCCGAAATAGCCATCGGCTCCCTCACCGGCAAGCTCAGGAAGAGAACTATACAGTAGTCCTTGATCTTCGCTCCCCGGACCGCCGCCGCAAATTTTTCCTCACCGGCTTCCCCTAATCCGCTATTTGTTATAATATTTATATTATGACGAAAAGCGGTTTTAAAAGACTTTCCACGATAGCGGCCGGGTTCCGCGGCAGGAAGATAGCCGTATTCGGGGACATGATGCTGGACCGCTACATAAAGGGTTCGGTAAAACGCATTTCCCCGGAAGCCCCCGTGCCGGTAGTCCGGGTCACTTCGGAATCCTCCGTCTGCGGCGGCGCCGCCAACGTGGCGGTGAACCTGGCCAACCTGGGCGCGGTCCCGTCGCTGATCTCGGTGACCGGGCGCGACGACGCGGCGGAAAAGCTGCGCCTGCTGCTGGAGAACTCCGGGGTCAGCCCGGCCAGGTTAGCGCACGACGACAATTTCGTCACCATTGAAAAGACCCGCGTGATAGCGGAACATCAGCAGGTGGTGCGTTTCGACCGCGAAACGCCCGGGCATTTGTCCCCCTCCTCCAAAAAGACCGCGCTCGCGGCCCTTGAGTCCGCCCTGAAAGCCGGCTGCGAGGCGCTGATACTTTCCGATTACGGCAAAGGGCTGCTGGAACCGGCCACGATAAAAGCCGCCATAAAGCTGTCCGCCCGCCGCCGCGTCCCCGTCTTCGTGGACCCGAAGGTGGAGCATTTCCAGCTGTACCGGGGCGTAGCCTGCATAACGCCGAACACGGCGGAAGCTTTCGGCGGCATGCACCTGCCGCCTAAGGACGGGCAGGAAGCCGCGGAGAAGCTCGGCCGCGGCATCCTTTCCAGGCTGGGGTGCCGCACGCTGCTGGTAACACAGGGCGAACATGGCATGACGCTGTTCTCCCGGAAGGGCTCTTCGCTTTCCTCCACACATATACCCACCCGGGCCAGAGAAGTCTTCGACGTGACCGGCGCGGGGGACACGGTCATCTCTGTGCTTGCT
>PEXO01000270.1:3875-7178 GCA_002779045.1 Elusimicrobia bacterium CG08_land_8_20_14_0_20_59_10
GCGGCCCTGGCCGCCAACTTCGGAGCGGGGGTAGTCGTCGCCAGGCTCGGCACCGCCTCGGTTACCTTAGCGGAACTTCTTGACGGCGCGAGATCATGGATAAAGGCCTGATGAAAAAGATCCCCCCTCCGGCCGGGAACTGCCTGCTGGTCATACCGGCCCGCTACGGGTCGCAGCGGTTTCCCGGCAAGATGCTGGTACCCCTTGCCGGGAAACCGGTGCTCCAGTGGTGCTGGGAAGCCGCCGTAAGGGCCGGGCTCGGTGAAGTCCTGATAGCCACCGAACACAAAAAGGTGCTGGCTTTCGCGCGCTCCATAGGCGCGCGCGCGGTAATGACCAGCCCGCGCTGTCAGTCCGGAACGGACAGGGTTTACGAGGCCTCACGCGGGACAAGGGCGAAGTTCATAATCAATATGCAGGGCGACGAGCCCTTTATGACCGCGGTGACGCTAAGGAAGGCCTTCCGGAAGCTCAAGAACTCACCTGACTGCGCCATTGGCACCGCCTGTTCACGCATAACGGAGAAAAAGGACATAACCAACCCCAACTGCGTCAAAGTGGCCATGAACGCGCAGGGACGCGCGCTTTATTTTTCCCGCTCCCCCATACCGTTCCACCATCACCTTTCACAGCTGAAGGGTTATCCCTGGTACAAACACTGCGGTTTCTACATCTACCGGAGGAAAGCCCTGGAAGAATTTGTAAAACTCAAGCCCAGCCCCCTCGAGAGGCTGGAGCGCCTGGAGCAGCTGCGCGCGCTTGAAAACGGCATGAAGATAGCCGTGGCCGGGGTTCCGCAGCCGGGCCCCGCCATCGACGTGCCGGCCGATATCAGGACGGCGGCGGCATTCCTGAAACACCTGAAGGCAAAATGACCAGATATATATTCGTTACCGGCGGGGTGGTAAGTTCACTTGGCAAGGGGATAACCGCGGCCTCCGTGGGCCGCCTGCTGAAAGCTCACGGCCTGTCCGTGAACATCGTAAAATGCGATCCGTACATAAACGTGGATGCCGGCACCATGGCCCCGTTCCAGCACGGGGAGGTCTTCGTCACCGACGACGGCGCTGAGACCGACCTGGACCTGGGCTATTACGAGCGTTTTCTCGGCATAGACACCTCCCGCGTCAATATCATGACGGCCGGGCAGATCTACCAGTCCGTGATAGCGCGGGAACGCGAGGGCGGCTACCTCGGGCAGACCGTGCAGGTAATCCCGCATATAACAAACGAGATCAAGCTTCGCTTCCAGAAAGCCGGCGAAGGTTTTGATATCACCATTATAGAGATAGGCGGCACGGTGGGCGACATAGAAAGCCTGCCGTTCCTGGAAGCCGCGCGCCAGATGCGGCCCGACCGCACGCGCAATGACGTACTCTACCTGCACGTGACGCTGGTACCCTATCTCAGCGCTTCCGACGAGCTCAAGACCAAACCCACGCAGCATTCGGTGAACAAGCTGCGTGAGATAGGTATAGATCCCGATATCATCGTCTGCCGCGCCGAGAAGCCGCTGGCGCGCGATATCAAGAACAAGATAGCCCTTTTCACCAGCGTTCCTAAAGAGGCCGTCATCGACGCGCCGGACTCCCCCTCCATCTACGACGTGCCGTACGAGCTGAAGAGGCAGGGGCTGGATGAACAGATAATGATGCTGCTGCGCCTGCGCAGCTCCCACTGGGATTTCGAGGAGTGGAACTCCTTCACCCAGCGCCGCAAGGCCGCAGCGGCGGCGCAGCCGGTACGCATAGCCATAGCCGGAAAATACACGAAGCTCAAGGATTCCTACAAGTCCCTGGTGGAGGCCATACAGCACGGCTGCATAGCCAACGGGGTAAAGGCCGAACTCGACTACGTAGACGTAGAGTCGGCGGATTTTAAGGCGCGGCTGGCAGGTGCCGACGGGCTGATAGTGCCGGGCGGCTTCGGGGACCGGGGGATAGAGGGCAAGATAGAGGCCGTGCGTTATGCCCGCGAACACAACCTGCCTTTCCTCGGGATCTGCCTGGGCATGCAGTGCGCCGCCGTGGAGTTCGCCCGCAACGTGCTGGGGCTTAAGAGCGTCCATTCCACGGAGTTCAACCCGAAAGCCGCCAACCCCGTGGTGGACCTTATGACCGCGCAGAAGGGCGTAAAGGAAAAGGGCGGCACCATGCGCCTGGGCGCCTGGCCCTGCGAGATAAAGAAAGGCACGCTGGCCTTCAGGATATACGGCAGGAAGAACATCTCCGAACGGCACAGGCACCGCTATGAATTCAATTCAAGGTACATCCCGGCCTACGAGAAGAAAGGGATGTGCGTCAGCGGCGTAAACCGCAAGCTGAAACTGCCGGAAATGCTGGAAATAAAAAAACATCCCTGGTTCATGGGCGTACAATTCCACCCCGAGTTCAAGTCCCGCCCGCTGCTGCCGCACCCGCTCTTCTTCAGTTTTGTGGCGGCGGCGGTGAAGAACAGGGAGGTGAAGAGTAAATAGTAAAGGGTAAAGAGTAAAGGGTGAAGAGTGAAGAGTAAAGAGTAAAGAGTGAAGGGTAAAGAGTGAAGAGTAAAGGGTGAAGAGGTAAGAGCGAGGAGAGTATCGTGAAACAAAAAGAAGTAAAGGTAAAGAACGTAGTATTTTCCAACAGCCTGCCGCTGGTCTATATCGCCGGGCCCTGCGCGATAGAGTCCGCCGCGTCATACACGGCGCAAGCCGTCGCCCTGAAGAAGCTCTTCGCTGACCTCAAAACCCCCTTTGTGCTGAAGGCCTCGTTCGACAAAGCCAACCGCACGTCGCACCGCTCCTTCCGCGGCCCCGGCATGGAAACGGCGCTGGACTTCCTTAAGGACCTGAAAAACCGGCTTAACGTCCCGCTGCTGGTGGACGTACACGAACCCGCCCAGGCGGAGCGCGTGGCCGAAGTAGCGGACATACTGCAGATACCCGCCTTCATGTGCAGGCAGACGGACCTCCTTTTCGCCTGCGCGGACACGGACCGCGCCGTGAACGTGAAAAAAGGCCAGTTCCTGTCGCCCTGGGAGGCGGAGAACATAGTGAGAAAGCTTGAAAGCCGCGGCGCGAAGGATATCATGCTCACTGAACGCGGCTCCTCCTTCGGCTACGGCAACCTGGTAGTGGACATGCGCTCCTTCGGAATAATTAAGGAGTTCGGCTACCCGGTGATCTTTGACTGTACCCATTCCGTGCAGCGCCCCGGGTCGCTCGGAGCGGCCACCGGCGGGGACAGGCGCTTCATCGCTCCGCTGGCGGCGTCCGCCGCGGCGCAGAAAATAGCGGGGATCTTCTTTGAGGCGCACCCGCGC
>PEXO01000221.1:0-4063 GCA_002779045.1 Elusimicrobia bacterium CG08_land_8_20_14_0_20_59_10
GCTTTCGCAAGAGGCATGGACATAAAGGCGTGGTCCGCGCTTCAGCGCGCCCATGACGCGCTGGCCGAGGGAAAGCTTGACCGCGATGAAGTTGTGGGACCGCGCCCGAAGACCGCCGAAGCTCTGGCGTTTCTGCGGAGCCGCACCCCCGCCTGGCTCGCTTTCTGGCACGGCCTGGGCTCAGCCGACCTGCGATCCTTTCAGCGGTGGCTGCCGCTATGAAACACGCTCAAAAGCAGGAGTTGCTGAACTTCCTTCTGGATGTCGATGAACGCCTTGGCGGGGAACGCCCTGCGAAGAAGATCGCGCTCTATATCTTTGGCGGGGCGGCGGCCGTTATTGCGTACGGCTCCCGGCGCGGGACCCGCGATATTGATGAATATGTAGAGGACCGGGCGATCGAAGCCAAGCTTCTGGGCTGGGCCGGGCGCGGCTCGGAATTAGAAAAGAAGCATGGTTTTTATTTTCATAAAGCGAACACGGAATTGATGCTTATAGAAACCCCCGAATGGAAGGAGCGCAGCGCGGAAATCCTTAAAGGCGGACTAAAACACCTCCGGATCATGGCCTTAAGCAAGGAAGACCTGCTCCTCAGCAAACTCAGCCGTTATAATGACCGGGACCGCGAAGACATCGGCTTTCTTATTGAGAAACACGGCATTGAGCCGCGTAAACTTATCGCGTATTACAGGTCCGCGAGGCTGTATTACGCAGGCAATCCGGAAACGCTTGATACCACATTCAATATCGTCCTGAAAGAGCATTTCGGCCTGAAGCCCCGCTCGTTCGCGCAATAGCATTGCCGGAAACGCCGCCGGACCGCGCCCCCTCCGATTATCTATAATACCAAAAGTCGGGGCGTTTTCCTGAAATTTTTCAAAGCTCCGCCCCGCCCGGTTGTCGCCGGGCTTGCGGAGTTCGGAGGTTAGTTAAGCCGGTTGTCCGTCGGGAGCGGATCTATACCTTCATATAAGTCCACGCGCGGATCCAGTTGGCAGTCCTCGTCCGGCGGACCGCAGGCTTTAGGAGCGGGTTTGAATACAGGGAATTCAGAAGGCGGGCAGGTGGGTTAGCGCCAGGTAGACCGGGTTTTTTATGATAAAATATTGAGCGGGAGCCTGCTTGTCCGCCCGTGCGCCGCACTTGTTGTTTGCCGGGGCCGCATGTTGTAGGGCAATAATTGTGTGGAAAAAATTGAACAGTCATAAAACGATCGGTGTCCCGCTCGTATTGCTTCTTTCTATATGCCTGTTCGTCTCGGCGGCCGGCATGGTATGGTCCGGGCCCGGTCCCCGTTCCGCGGCCGCGCGGCTGCTGCAAGGCGCCGAATGGGAAGCTTTCGGCCTGGTGCTCGTCGCGCGCGATTCCGGCCCGGGGCGGCGCTATGCGCGCGCCCGGCTGGAGCGGCTGCTCGGGCGGGTCCCGGACGAGCGCGAGCTGCGGGACCTGGACCACTATCTCAACGCCTACGAAGCGGTGCGGCCGGGCTCGCTGGGCGATTATCTGCTGATGACGCACATCGTCCCGGCCTATTCGGCGTTTAAATGGATCGACCAGCAGAATTCCGCCACTGATCTCCTGGGCTGGGCCTCCCTTGGCCGCTGGGCCGCGCGTTCGCCCGGGACCAGCAGGGCCTCCCGGGGCGAAGTGCTCGCCGGCTGGCAGGGCGCGAAGGACGGGTATAACCGATGAACACGAATAAGACCGAAGCGCCGAAGAAAAAAAGCATCGTCCCGGTAATTATTGTCCTGGCGTTATTTTTACTCGCCGGGTCCGCGCTTATGCGTTTTGCCAATAATACCGGGAACAGGCGGATAGAGGGCGCGATGAAAGGCAAATTAAGCGCAATGCGCGGCGCCATCCAGGCCTACTATCAAGACAACGGCCGGTTCCCCGATAATCTGGAAGCCCTGACAGCAGGACATAAATATCTTGATGAAATCCCCATGGCCTGGACCGGAGCCGAGAGCCTTAGCGCGAGGACACGCCACAAGCCCTCGAACGAAGTGGTCTACTATCCCCGCCTGGAATACCACGATACCGGCAAGTGGGCATATGTCACCGCCGGGCCGGACAAGGGCTCTTTTTTCGTGGATTGCACGCATACCGATATCAACGGCTACTCCTGTTGGACGCAGTTTTGATGCGCTCGTGTCAGGCCCTTCGCCATTGCGGCCGGATATTTATTGGCAGAATAGTGAACGATAAATCGCCGGCAGCGGGAGACTCCCATGCCGCAGAAGGCCATTGAACCGAAGGAAGTCAATAGAACCCGCCCCGATTTTGCGCAAGCCTTCTAATGACGCAAGCCGGTTGTTTGTTCCGGTATCGCGAGCCTTGCCTGCAGCACGCCCCAGGCGTAGACCGCCGCCAGCACCAGCAGGCAGCAGACGCCAACGGTAAAAAAATTATTGATCAGCTGCGGTATTTTCCACGAATGCATGCCGATCAGCGTTATTGAATCGGTAACTGTGCCATCTACGGTGCCCAGCGGAACGGCGCTGCGGTCCAGGCGCGCCGCCCACCAGGCGCCGTACAGGTCAACGAAGGCGGCCGCGCCGATCCCGACGAAACCCCAACGCAGCGAGCTCCTGTAAAGCTGGGTATCCTTGCCGAAGAAAAAACTGCACATAAGCAGCGTCGCCAGGATCATGCCGCAGCCGTCTCCCCCGAAGGTGATAAGCATTCGCGCGGTCTTGGGGCTGATGCCAAAGGTGGCGATGACCTGAAGGATAAGCAGAACGGCGCCGGCGGCTACCGCCGGCCACCGGTCCTCCAGATAACCGCGATAGAGCATCCAGCCGGATGCCGCCGCCAATGCGACCGGGGCCACGAAGCCGCGGCCGTCCGGGATTATGGTCTTCCAGAGGACGGGGATGGCGGCGTATCCGCAGAACCAGGCGGTGACGGCGTGGCCGAGTTCGTGGATGGGCATACCGAAGACGATCCTCAGCAGGGCCCTGCCCGGTCCGAAGGTATGGATGAACAGGGCGATCGCCAGCGCTGCCGGTATAGCGCCCACACAATATTTCCACTCCAATCCCGGGTCGGCTGCCATCCCCGGGCCGGGGGACTGCTCTTCAGCATACGCCGCAGCGCCTGTTCCAGCGCGGCCCGGCGCCAGAGGCTGCGGCCCCGCCGCGGCGCGCCCATGTCTCCTGATGGCTGCCGCCTTGGCGTAGTTCGCGCCGCAATGCGGACAGTCAGGCCCGGTTCCCCGGGGGGCCGAACACCAGGGGCAAAGAGCCTCGTTCACAATCTGCTTCTCCCCGCCCTGCTGGTTAGGGGATGATATTCGCATTTTATCTTGAACCGGTTCACACAGTGTTCGACTGCGCCTTAGTACGCCCGGTATAGGGCTGGCGGCGCTGGTAATTATTGTAACAAATAGCCCCGCAGCTTATCGGGACACAGCATGGGAGAGTGCATGCCGAAGCCGTAGAGAACGGCATGGGTAACAGCGGGGAAAAGGGGACAGGAAAGGTTTTAGAACTCAACCTCAGCCCTATTCCGGCATTTTAAGGCCGGCTTCTCTGAGCGCGGCTTTCGATAAGGCTATGCCAGTGGAGATGGAGGTCAAGATTCAAGACCTGTTCCCTTCTTTGCCCGCGGTGTCGTAAATATCGCTGGCCTTGTCTAAATAATTTGCATATAATAGTGAATATAATCACTAAATTACGCCAAATAAGGAGATTATGTACAAAAGAATTCTTGAAGAACGGATTAAACACAGGTTTTTCAGCGGCAAAGCCATAATTCTTGCCGGAGCGCGTCAGACAGGCAAGACAACCCTGATAACAGAGCTGTTAAAGGTTTTCAAGGGCGAAGAGGTTAAGCGTTTTGTGTGCGACAATCCGACTGACAGGGATTTTCTGAACAATAAGGATTTGTCTTTCCTGAAAAAACTCATCGGAAAAGCAAAGTTTCTTTTCATAGACGAGGGACAGAAGGTTGCGACCATAGGCCAGACCCTTAAACTGCTTGTAGACCATTACCGCTCCTCCCTGCAGATCATTGTCACCGGCTCATCCAGCTTTAATCTTTTGGACAGCACACAAGAGGC
>PEXO01000221.1:4104-7162 GCA_002779045.1 Elusimicrobia bacterium CG08_land_8_20_14_0_20_59_10
GTTTAAAGGAAATATATCCGGGAAAAGACGCCATGACCATTTCAAAAGGCCTGGCGGACCTGCTAATTTACGGCTCCTATCCGGAAATAGTGTCGGCGGAATCTTTTGACGATAAAGTTGCGGTTTTGCGGGAATTGACCTCCAGCTATTTATACAAGGACATCCTGGAATTACAGCAGATACACAACTGCGCGGTGTTGTCCGGTCTCCTGAAAGCCCTGGCGCTGCAAATCGGCTCGGAGGTCTCCTATAACGAACTTTCAAACCTGCTTGGGATCGACAAAAAAACTGTTGAGCGCTATATTGATCTGCTGGAGAAAAATTTTGTTATTTTCAGGCTTCCGCCTTATTCCGGCAACAAGCGCCGCGAAATTTCCAAGCTGCGGAAAATATACTTTTACGACACGGGGATACGCAACGCCATAATCAACAACTTTAATCCGCCTGACAGCCGCGACGACACCGGCGCTTTGTGGGAAAACTTCATGGTGGCCGAGCGGATGAAATTCAGGGAATATAGAGGTGTATTCCGTAATCAATATTTCTGGCGCACTTATGACGGGAGCGAAGTTGATCTGGTTGAAGAAGAGTCCGGCAGGCTGGATGGATTTGAATTCAAGCGGGGCAGCCGCTGCCGGATTCGCGCCCCCGCCTCCTGGCTGGCCAATAAGGGGGCTTCCTTTTCAGTGGTGTCGCCTGATAACCTTGAGGGGTTTATTCTGTAATAACCCTCCCTGTTTTTTATTCTTTTTCGCGCTGATATAACCTGCAGATTAGAAACCTTCAGGTTAAGTGAGACCGGCGGATATGTCTTTACCGGCCACTGGTTTTCAATCGGCAAGGGAAGACTGCCCCTGACCGCCGCCTGTCTTACCTGGAAATTTATTATTTCCGACTTTTATGCACATAAATGCACAAAAGTCTTGACTAAACGGCAAAAATCAGCATAATATACCATATGGAACGATATCTGCACGATCAGGTTATTGGAGATCTGCGTAAAAAAATGGTTTTCATAACAGGCCCCCGCCAGGTCGGGAAAACATTTTTTTCAAAAAGCATCCAGGGCAAATTTGCCAGGCCGGTATATCTCAACCATGACGACATTTCAGATATTAAAATTATCCGCAAGCGGGCCTGGCCGCTTAACGCGGAACTGGTCATCCTTGATGAGATACATAAAATGAAAGGCTGGAAGGCTTTTCTGAAAGGCACCTTTGACACCCGTCCCCCCGCCCAGTCTTTTCTGGTTACCGGCAGCGCCCGGCTTGACACTTTCAGGCAGACCGGCGATTCCCTGGCCGGCCGCTATTTTCTGTATCGTTTAAATCCCCTTTCCGTAAAAGAACTCTCGGCGACCATGCCGCCGTACGAGGCCCTTTCGGCGCTGGACCGGCTGGGCGGTTTTCCGGAGCCGTTCCTTTCCGCCTCCGATGACGAGGCAAGCCGCTGGCGCAGGCAATACTACACCGATCTTGTCCGCGAAGACATACTGGATTTCAGCCGTATAAGCGAAATTCGCGTTATACGGCTGTTATTGGAAATGCTGCGCAAGCGCGTCGGCTCCCCGTTATCCTACGCCTCGCTCGCCAATGATCTGCAAACAGCGCCGAATACCGTCCGCAAGTACATGGAAATTCTGGAAAGCCTGCATATTATATTTTCCATCCGGCCATTTCATAAGAATATAGCCCGGTCGCTGCTTAAAGAGCCGAAAGTATATTTTTACGACAGCGGCTATGTGGAGGGGGACGAAGGCGTCCGCCTGGAGAACACCGTGGCGGTATCGCTTCTTAAGCATGTCCAATACCTGCAGGACACGAAAGGAATGGAAATATCCCTGCATTATATACGCACGAAAGACGGAAAAGAGGTGGATTTCAGCCTTGCGGAAAAAGGCGCGCTGACCCATTTTATCGAAGTTAAGCTTTCAGATGACGGCATAAGCCGTAATTTGAGTTACTTTAAAGACCGCTACCGGGGCATAGCGGTGCAATTGGTGCACAACGCCCGCAATGAGCGGCAAGTGAACGGCGTTTCTATCGTACGCGCCGGAGACTGGCTGGCGCAATTATCCGCCTGACGCCGGTTCGTCCCCTATTATTTACAACCGGTCTTTCCGGTGGTAATCCGAAAGGAAGGGGACAGGCTACTTTTTATTAAAAAGCAGCCTGTCCCCTGATATGCCCCCTCTGTCCCCTTTTTCCCTCCATTAACACTTTTGCGTTTCTTTCAGAATTTGTAGCCGGCCGTAACCTGTGACACCGCCTCCAGGGCTGAAGAGGGCGTGAGAGAATAATCAAAATTCCAGTTCTTCCAGGCCAGACCCAGGCCGTAGGCGACTCCGGCGGAATCCCGGCCGGCCATGTAGCCCAGCCTGACAGTAAAAACGATTTTTCCGCCCAGCGCGTCCAGCAACATGTTCGCTTCCGCCCCCCCCTGGCAATACCCCTTTTCCCCGTCCGTGCGCGTCCAGTCCGCGGAAAGCAGCATATCTAAATCCGTAAGATCCGTGTTCCAGTCGGACAGGCTGTGCGGGTTGACCTTGAATTTATAGGAGGCCCCCAGCTTCTTCGTCCTGGGCGGCGGGTCGCCCCTCCGCTCGAATTTTATGTTCCCGCCGCTGTTGAGGTACGACGCGCCGAAGCTCAGCCCG
Organism: Elusimicrobia bacterium CG08_land_8_20_14_0_20_59_10; assembly: GCA_002779045.1. Classification (GTDB taxonomy): domain Bacteria; phylum Elusimicrobiota; class Elusimicrobia; order Elusimicrobiales; family UBA9959; genus UBA9959. Next base: position 6,761 of record PEXO01000221.1, read on the forward strand.
TTCTTCACCGCGTAAAGGATTCCCAGGTCATAATGCAGCGAAGTGGCCGAGACAGTCTCCGCTAATTCAAGCGAGACGCGTTTTAAAGTGACACCCATTCCCAGCTCCGGCGCCGGACGCCAGCCGGCGGATAAATATATGACAGTATCGGACTCCGCCGTCACCGTCTCCGGCGCTTTCGCGGGATCCGAATATTTCAGGTCTATGACGCCGGAATTAAAATAAAGACAGGCCGGCGTAAGCACGAAACGCCCCAGCGGGACCGGGGCCGCCAGAAAACCGTAATTGCCGTCAAAGAGCCCGTTCATATAGGTGGCCGAGACGCTTGCGCGCCGTGCAAAAGCCAGCGCGCCGGGGTTGTAGCTCAGCGCTTCCGGATCGCCGGGGACGGCCGTAAAGGCC
>PEXO01000204.1 GCA_002779045.1 Elusimicrobia bacterium CG08_land_8_20_14_0_20_59_10
CGCCGTCTCCTACCGCCGCATCGAAGGCATCCCCGGCGAGTGGGGCACCGCCGTCAGCGTGCAGACCATGGTGTTCGGCAACATGGGCGACAGTTCCTCCACCGGCGTGGGTTTTACCTGCAACCCCGGGACCGGCGAGAACGCCTTCTTCGGCGAGTTCCTTGAGAACGCCCAGGGCGAAGACGTGGTGGCCGGCATCCGTACCCCCCACCCCATAAACGAATCCAGCCGCAACGAACAGTCCAAGAATCTCAAGTCCCTTGAGCAGCTGATGCCCGCGGCCTACAAGGAACTGGCCGCTATCCGCGCCAAGCTTGAAAAACATTACCACGACATGCTCGACATAGAGTTCACCATCGAGAACGGACGCCTGTGGATGCTGCAGTGCCGCGTGGGTAAGCGCAATGGCCTGGCCGCCGTGCGCATGGCCCTGGATATGCAGAAGGAAAAACTCGCCACCAGGGAAGAGGCCGTGATGCGCGTCACCCCGGAGCAGCTCGACGAACTGCTGCACCCCATCCTGGACCCCAAGGTGGAACTGGGCACCAAGCCGCTGGGCAAAGGCCTGCCGGCCGGCCCCGGCGGTGCCGTCGGCATGATAGTTTTTACGGCCGAAGAGGCCGTTAAGTGGAAGAAGGACGGTAAGAACGTCATCCTGGTCCGCGAAGAGACCAATCCCGAAGATGTGGAGGGAATGAGGGCGGCGGAAGCCATTCTCACGGCCCGCGGCGGCATGACCTCCCACGCGGCCCTTGTGGCGCGCGGCTGGGGCAAGTGCTGCGTGGTGGGCTGCGCCGATGTAAAGATAGACCTGAAAGCCAGGACCCTGCACCTCGGGGGCGCAACCCTCAAGGAAGGCGACTGGATCTCCCTGAACGGTTCCCGCGGTTTTATCTATAGCGGCAAGATGCCGCTGGTGGAACCCGGAGGGACCACCATGCAGATGCTCGGTGATTTCCTGAAATCCTGCAATTCCATCCGCGCGCTTAAGGTCTGGACCAACGCGGATACTCCTGCGGATTCCCTGCAGGCCCGCACCTATGGCGCCGAAGGCATAGGGCTGTTCCGTATCGAGCATATGTTCTACGGTAAGGGCTCCGACGCTGCGCTGTTCCAACTGCGCAAAATGATCATGTCGAAGGACCTCGCGGAGCGCAAGGCCGCCCTCAATGACCTCTTTCCCTACATGAAGAGCGACCTGAAAGCCACCTTCAAGGTAATGGAAGGTATGCACGTAACCGTGCGCCTCATGGACCCCCCGCTGCATGAGTTCGTACCGCAGCAGAAGGCCAAGCTCGAAGAGCTGGGACGCGCCCTGGGTATCTCCTTCGAGGAGCTCGAAGCCCGTGCCAACGCCCTGCACGAATCCAATCCCATGATGGGCCATCGCGGCGTGCGCCTGGGCATCACCTACCCGGAGATCACCGAGATGCAGGCCCGCGCCATATTCGAGGCCGCGGCCGAGCTTCATAAGGAAGGCATCAAGGTGTTCCCCGATATTATGATCCCCGTGGTTTCCCTGGAGAACGAGGTGAAACACCAGTCCGAGATCATACACCGCGTGTACGCCGAGGTCCTCAAGCAGAAAGGCGTGAAGGTCAAATACATGGTAGGCACCATGATCGAGATCCCCCGCGCCTGCCTTATGGCCGGTAAGCTCGCCGAGACCATGGAGTTCTTTTCGTTCGGCACCAACGACCTTACGCAGATGACCTTCGGTTATTCACGCGACGATTCCGGCCCGTTCCTGGCTGAATACATCAAGGACAAGGACAAGGACGACAATCCCAAGATGAAGATCATCCCGGTCGATCCCTTCCAGACCATAGACCAGGACGGGGTGGGCGAACTGATCAAGATAACCGTTGAGCGCGGCCGCAAGACCCGCAAGGACCTGAAGATCGGCATCTGCGGCGAGCAGGGCGGCGAGCCGGCTTCGGTGGAGTTCTGCCATAAGGTCGGGCTGACCTATGTGTCCTGCTCCCCCTTCCGCGTGCCGATAGCCATTCTCTCGGCCGCGCAGTCGCAGATCCGGGCCCCGAGAAAGAACAAGGCCTGATGCGCATAGCGCCCGGTACGGCACGGTCATAGGCTTGGCCGTCTGATGCGCATAGCGCTTTTATACGGCACAGCCATAGGCTTGTAAGTGTCCCAAGGAAAGTTCAAGTATTTCCCCCTGGTCCTTTCCGCCCCCTCGGGGGGCGGAAAGACAGTTGTGCGTTCGGGGCTGCTGAAGCTCAGTAAGAAGTTCGCTTTCAGCATAACCTGCACGACGCGGGCAAAGCGCCCCGGGGAAGCTGACGGCAGGGATTATTTCTTCGTCACAGCGGAACAGTTCGGGAAATTGCGCCGGGAAGGCAAGCTCCTGGAATGGGCGGTGGTCCACGGCAAATATTACGGCACCCCTGTGAAGTCCGTTATGACGGTGCTAAACAAGGGCCGCATACCGGTAATGACCATAGATGTAAAGGGCGCCCGCTCGGTAAAGAGGCTATTCCCCGAGGCGGTAACGGTGTTCCTGCTTCCGCCGGACCTGAAGACGCTGGTGCGGCGCCTGCGCGGCCGCGGGGAAGCCCCTGGCGGCATGAAGTTGCGGCTTAAGACCGCGCGCGCCGAGTTGCGGGAAGCGCCTAAGTTCGATTACCTGGTTATTAACGACAAGCTGAACGCCGCGGTGCGCGAGGTGGCGGCCATCGCGGAACTTGAGACCAGGAAGACCTGCCGCAGCATGGACAGGATAAACAAGTTCAGCAGGCAGCTCGCCGGGCGTAAGCCCTGAAGCGGTTGATCTACGGAGGAAAGCTATGACTACTCATGCAAAAGTGGAGAACGACGCTGAAATACTGGACCGGCTGATCTCGGACTACGGGCCTTCCAAGTACCAGGACATAGTGCGCGCGATGCAGTGGGCCCGGCACCTGCGCCGCCAGGAGGAGTTCCGCCTTATGCCTATGGCCGAGCTTATAGAACGGTCCCTGCTCGACGTGGTGGATAAGAAGGTGACCGTCTCCGAGATCGAGAAGTTCGTGAAGGAAGACCAGATCCTGGAGGAAAAACTCCTTTCCAAGCGTTCAGATAAAATGCGTCCCCGGGATCCGGCCTTTTTCAAGCCTGGGAAAGAAGCGGCCTGAGCCCGCGGTTGCCGATGAAACGGGAACTAGCCGCAGCGGCCGGGGACCTGGCATCCTATATAAGGACGCTGGATGAGACCCTGGCCGAATCCCCCCGCCCGGCGGCTGAAACCTCCGCGCCGGTTCCGGCCCCGCTTCCCGCGAAAAAGAACGTACCCCCGATGAACTCAATATCCTCCGCCGATATGGATAAGCTGTCCGAACAGGTGAAGAAATGCCGCAAATGCGGCCTGGGACATGCCAGGCTAAACGCCGTGTTCGGAGTGGGCAGCCACAAAGCCAGGGTGGTTTTCGTCGGAGAGGGCCCCGGTTTTCAGGAAGATCACCGGGGCGAGCCTTTCGTGGGCCGCTCCGGCCAGCTGCTGGATAAGATCCTGGACGCGGTCCTGCACCTGAAACGCTCCGAAGTATACATCGCCAATATCGTTAAATGCCACCCTATGCGCAACCCCGAGACCCCGGAAGCGCACGGCAACGACCGCCCCCCCACTCCCGGGGAAATATCCGCCTGCCGTCCTTACCTGGACGAACAGCTGCGCTTCATAAAACCCGTCTGCATCGTGACGCTCGGTTCGGTGGCCACCAAGGTGCTGCTGGGCATAGATAAGGGCATTTCCACGGTGCGCGGACGTTCGTACGACTACCCGGTGGAGCTGTTCGGTCCCGGGCACCCCATAAAGGTCATTCCCACATATCATCCCGCGGCGCTGCTGCGCAATCCCAACCTGAAGCGCGACACCTGGGAAGATATGAAAATGTTAAAATCATTCCTGGACGAAGCGGCCGCCTGAAGCGGTTTCCTTCCGGCCGCCGTCCCACTATGCTGGCCGAAATCTCATTTCCCATACCTTTACGCAGGACCTTTTATTACCTGCTGCCCGAGGAGATGGAGCTCAGTGCCGCGCCGGGCCTGCGCGTGAGGGCTTCCCTGGGCAAGCGCGAAGCCGTCGGGGTCATAGTCCGCGTGCTGCCGGAGAAGGACGCTGATCTTACCGGGTTCCGCGAGCTTAAGAGCCTTTCCAGTCTGCTGGAGGAGTCCCCGCTTTTTCCTGAGGATGCGCTGGAGCTGTCCCGGTGGCTGTCCGGGCGCTGGGGGTCGCCGCTGGGTCTGTGTCTTGGCGCCTTCTTCGCCCACGCGCCTGAGGAACTCCCGGTTCCCCCGCCCCCCCGGGCGGCGGAGGAGGCTCCCCTGCCCGTGCCGGAACTGCCGGGGATAAATAAATTCCTTGATGAGCTCGCCGGCGCGTCCCCGTCGGCTTTCCTGCTGCGCCTTCCGGTTCCGGAACGGCGGAAGGCAGTCTATTGCGCTATGTTTTCGGCGGCGCTTAAGGCCGGTCCGGCGCAGGGGCTTCTGCTGGTACCGGACCTGAGCTTTATGCCGCCGCTGGCCGCGGCCCTGGAGCTTGTCTTTCCCGGCCGCGTGGGCCTCTGGCACGCCAGGCTTACCCCTAAAAAACGCGCGCAGGCCTGGGCCGGAGCCTTCAGCGGCGCTTTCAAGGTAGTTATAGCGACCCGCACCGGGGTTTTTCTCCCCTTCCGGAACCTCCACCTGGGAATTCTGGACGGGGAGGAGGAAGAAGTCTATAAGCAGGAAGAGGCGGAGCCTTTTTATCATGCCCGCGAAGTGCTGCTGCGGCGCATGAAGGCGCTGGGCGGTTCGGCGGTACTGGCCAGTCCGCGCCCTTCCATAGAGTCGTGGGGCCTGGCAGCCTCCGGGGCGCTTAGCAGGTTCGAAGATGCGCCGGCTTCTCCGGTCCAGGGCCCCGGGCCGGATGTGCGCCTGATAGACATGACGCAGTACCCCGGCGACATCCTGGCCCGGCCGCTGGCCGACAGCCTGCGCCGTGCGGTTGCCGCCGGGGAGCAGGCTCTCATCATTACAGGCAGGAAGGGCTATGCCTCCCGGCTTTTCTGCGCCAACTGCGGCTGGATGAAACGCTGCCCGTCCTGCGGCCCCGGCATGACTCTACTGAAAACTGCAGAAGGAGGCCCGGTACTGCTTTGCCGCCGCTGCGGCAGAAAAGAGGCCAAGCCGGAAGCCTGTCCGAAATGCGGCGGTAAAGTTTTCCGGGATTACGGTGTGGGAACGCAAAAAGCGCAGGAGGCTCTGGCCAGGCTTCTGCCCGCCTCAAAAATAGCCAGGTTCGACGGGGATGTGCTGCGGGGCTCGCTAAAGAACATGCGCGCCGCGCTTGAAAGTTTTTCAAAAGGAGAAAGCGAAGTCCTGGTGGGGACGCGCATAGCGCTGCGCGAGCTCGGGGCGCCGCGCCTGGCGCTGGTCGCGTTCATCGACGCGGACTCGGAACTGTCCAGCGCGGATTTCCGGGCTTCCGAGAAAGCCTACCGCGCGTTCTGCGGCGCCCGGGGACTGCTGGGTGACAAAGGGGAACTTTTCATCCAGACGCGCGAAAGCGGCCATTATGTATTTTCACGCCTGGCTGAAACGGACTACCCCTCTTTTGCCGACGGGGAGCTGGCCGCCCGCAAGGACTTTTTCTACCCCCCCTATTCTTTTATCGTAAAAGCCAGGTTCGCGTCTTATGACCGCGCCGCCATGGACGCCGCGGCGGCGGACTTCCTGAAGTCGCTTTCTTTTCTCGGGAGAGACGGGGACGGAAGCGAGATCCTGGGGCCCGTCACACAGCCCGGGCAGGAAAAACGCAGATTTCACAGCGAGTATTACCTTGTGAAGGCGGCTTCCGAGAAGGCCGCCATGCGCTGCATGGAAAAAGCGGGCGCGCTGCCGGGCAGGCCGGGTGTGAAGGTCTTCCTTGAGGCCGACCCCTATGGGTTCTATTGAACTCGCACGGCGGCGGTAAAAATAATACAATTGACTATTATGACGACAGAGGCCGTACTGCAGTCGCTAATGCGCGGAACCGTTGATATAGTCAGCCGGGAAGAGCTGGCTAAAAAGCTTTCTTCCGGGAAGACGCTGCGCGTGAAACTGGGAGTGGACCCCAGCAGCCGCGACCTGCACCTGGGGCACAGCGTGGTGCTGGACAAGCTGCGCCAGTTCCAGGACCTGGGACATACCGCCGTCCTGATAATAGGGGACTTCACCGCGCAGGTAGGCGATCCGTCCGGGCGGGACTCCACCCGCCCCGTCCTTGACGCGGAGACGGTGGCTGCCAACGCCAAGACCTATACCGGGCAGGCATACAAGATCCTCGACAAAGAGCGCACCGAGATCCGCTTCAACAGCGAATGGCTTAAGCCTTTCATGGGCGGCCAGCCCGGGTCGGGTTCCGATTTTATCACAACCGCCAAGAACGTGACCGTCTCTACGCTGCTGGGCCGCGAGGATTTCAAGGCGCGCATGGAGGAAGGCAGCCCGCTCAGCCTGCTGGAAATATTGTACCCGGTATTCCAGGGCTATGATTCGGTAGCCGTGAAAGCCGACATAGAGCTGGGCGGCCAGGACCAGAGGCTCAATGTGCTGATGGGCCGCGACCTGCAGAAGCTCAACGGCCAGGAACCGCAGGTAGTGATGACGATGCCGCTGCTCGTCGGGACCGACGGCGTTAAGAAAATGTCCAAGTCGCTGGGCAATTACGTGGCCTTTAACGATCAGCCTAACGATATGTTCGGGAAGCTTATGTCCCTCCCGGACGCGCTGATGTATAACTACTACGAACTGCTGACCTCGGAGGACCTGGCCGCCGTTAAGGCCGGGCACCCGATGGAGGCCAAGAAGAAGCTGGCCGGGCAGATAACGGCGCGTTACCACGGCGCGCAGCAGGCCGCGGCCGCCCGCGCGCATTTCGAGCAGGTCTTTTCCCGCAAGGAGATCCCGGACGAGATGGAGACTTTCCGCGCAGAAAAGCCCGGCAAGCTTTCCTGCCTGATCGTGGCTTCGGGAATGGCCAAAGGCATGAACGAGGCCCGCCGTCTGATAGCGCAGGGCGCGGTCCGCCTCGACGGAGAAAAGGTATCGGAAGATATCATTTTCGAGCCGAAGAACTGCGTGCTGCAGGTGGGGCGGCGAAGCTTCTGCCGGGTCGTGAAATAGTGCGTGTTGTTCATTCC
>PEXO01000445.1 GCA_002779045.1 Elusimicrobia bacterium CG08_land_8_20_14_0_20_59_10
CAAAGTGGAGGTATATACCAACGGCGGTTTTATTGCCTATATCCCCATCTCCACCGGGGATTTCGTTGTGGCCGGGGCAATGGCGGACGGGACCACCGCGCCGCGCACGCTGAAAGTAAGGGGTTCGGCCGGGCCGGGTGACGGGGAAAAAATATGGCTTGAGTTCGTGAGTAATTCCAATAATGTGGAGGTTCTGCCCTCGGAATACATAAGGGTGCAGGCCTCGGGCACACCGGGCCGGGAGGCGGCTTTCTCCATAGAGGGCATGGTTAAGGACGAACCCATGCTGGAGGTCCCCGCCGGTTCCGGGCGCTATGTGGGGAATTACAGGACGGAGGACGCGGACGCGGGCGTGGAAGGGCGTGTGCTGGCGCGCTTCCGGACCGGGCTGTTCGGCAAGAGCGCGGAAGTGGCCGCCAAGGGGCTTGTAAAGGTGCTGAAAGAGGAGAAGCTGGTGGAAACCTCCACCGACACCATCCTGCGTAATGCCGTAGGCGGCGGCTATATGATGTTCCTGCCCGACGGGGTGAAACTTCTCACCAACGGGCTTGTCAACGGTATGCGCCGCGTGCAGCTTTCCCCGGCGGATACCGGCTGGGTGGACGAGTCCAGGGTGCAGCCGGCCCGCGCCGGGCAGTTCCCGGTCCCTCCCTTCACCGAGACCGGCGCTATACACCTGAAAGGGACCTCTTATGGATCGCAGGCTTCCATAACCATGTACGACCGCGTGCCTTACACGGTGGAAGAGACCCCCGACGGGCTGAGGCTCACCCTTTTCTACGCCAATCTGCATACCAACTGGGTAGTGTACGATTCTTCCGACACTTTCGTGAAGAACGTGGCTTTCAGACAGGCCGGGACCAACAAGGCGGAAATAGATTTTGAGACCGACGGCCCGGTCTGGGGATATGATATCTCCTATTCCGGCAGGACGCTGCAGCTGGATATCCGCCGCCGGCCCGTGCCGGAGAAGAACCTGATAAAGCCGCTTTCCGGGATAACCGTGGTGGTGGACCCGGGCCATTCCCCCAAATTCACGCCTCCTTTCGACGGGGCGGTGGGCCCCATGCGCACCTTCGAGTTCCAGGTGAACCTGGCCATAGCCCTGAAGCTTAAAGAAAAACTGCTTACGCTGGGAGCTTCGGTGCAGATGACCCGCAATGGGGACGAGGACGTGCCGCTGGCCGACCGGCCGGTGCTGGCAAAGAACCTGGGCGGCGACCTCTTCGTGAGCGTGCACAATAACGCATTGGCCAACGGGACGGACCCTTTCGCCGAGCCGCGCGGTTTCCAGGTTTATTATTATCACCGCCACAGCCGGGAGCTGGCCGAGCGTGTGCATGCAGCCTATGTCAGGAACATCCCCCTGCCGGACGAGGGGCTGCGCTACGGCGATTACCTGGTGGCGCGCCTTACCTGGATGCCCGCCATACTCACCGAAAGCGCCTATATGATCTTCCCGCGGCAGGAGGAAATGATCAACGATCCGGCTTTCCAGGAGAAGCTTGCCTCTACCACGGCGGAAGGGATACTGGAGCTGTTCAATGTCCGGGACTATCTGAAGACAAAGGCGGAACCGCAGCGGAAAAATTCCGGAAGGGCTAAAAAAGCGGTGCAGGGGAAAGCCGCGGCGCCGCAGATAAAAAAAGGCCTGCAGCGCGTAAAACCCAGGGCGCAGTCTAAAAAGGCCCGTCGTTCGAAAAGGTAAATAATGTCAAACATCCTTGAGCTGGTGCAAAAATTCGCCGACGACCTCGATATGGAGAAGCCGCAGGACGAGGAGGCGCTGTGGGAATACCTGGCGCGCAAAGGGGCCGGGGTCCTTAACTGCCATGCCGCCAGCATTTTCGAGGTGGACGCCGTAAAACAGCGGCTGACCTTCAAAAAAAGCATCGGGCCCGTGGGCGGCGACCTGGTAGGCGTGAGCTTCGGCTACCAGGGCGTGGTGGGCTTCTGCGCGGAATCGCGCAAACCCCTGCTTATCAACGACGCGGAGAGCAGCCCGCTCTTCACTAAAAAAGTGGATAAGGGCAGCGGTTTCAGGACGAAGACCGTTATAGCCGTCCCGGCCGTGGCCAACGGCGTATTGATAGCCATAGTTGAATTCATAAACTCCATACCCGGCTCCTTTTCCGAGGACGAGCTGAAGGCCGCCTCGATGATATCCGCGCTGGTGGCGCGCGACGTTTACATAAGGCGGCTGGAATCCACCATTAAACAACTTAACCTGAAGGGCGAAAGCACCATAAACAACCTCTCCGGCGGCTTCATCGGCGCGGACATGGAAGGCCGCGTCATCTTCTTCAATCCCAAGGCCCAGGAGATCTTTGAAGTGGGCGACGAGTTCATGAACAAGAACGTGGTGGAACTGTTCCAGCTCTGCCCGGACGTGGTGGGCGTCATCGGCGATGTGCTCAAGCAGGGCAAGACCGTGCGCCGCATGGAATTCAAGTGCGTTGTGAACAGCAAGTCAAAGCTGATAGGCTACAGCTCCATCAATATCAAAGGCGTGGACGGCAAGATAATAGGCGCCGGCATAATTTTCCAGGATATTACCGACTTTTAAAGGGATGCCGGCGCGTCACGGATAAGCCGCGGCTTATTTTTTTGTGGATTTTACGCCGGTCCTGGGGCAGGGGTCCGCCAAGGGGCATTTCTCGCAGAGGGGTTTGCGGGCGTCGCACGGGCCGCGGCCGTGCAGCACCAGGGCGTGGGCGAACCAGATCCAGTCTTCTTTGGGAACCGCCTTCATCAGGACGGCTTCTATCTTTTCCGGGCCGGTTTCTTTGGTGAGGCCCAGGCGGAAGGCCAGGCGCTTTACATGCGTATCCACCACCACGCCGGCGGCTACGGCGTAGGCGCTGCCCAGCACCACGTTGGCGGTCTTGCGGGCCACTCCGCGCAGCGTCAGCAGCTCGGCCATGGTCCGGGGCACTTCCCCGCCGAAATCAGCTATTATCGCTTTGGACGCCTCCTTCAGTGACAGCGCCTTGTTCCTGTAGAAGCCGGTGGAGTGTATCAGCTTCTCCAGCTCCGGCAGCGTGGCTTTCGCCATTTCCGCCGGGCCCGGGTATTTTTTGAACAGCGCCGGGGTCACCAGGTTCACGCGTTCGTCGGTGCACTGCGCGGAAAGTATGGTGGCCGCCAGCAGCTGGAAGGGGTCGGCGTGGTCCAGCGAGCAGTAAGCGTCGGGATAGACCTCTTTCAGAATCTTGATTATTTCGGAGATCCTTTTATCCATAAGCGGCGGCTGGGCGGCTTCTGCCCGGCGGTTGCTACTGCTTGCTCAGCGGATAAAAATATATTCCCATGAACACGGCATTGTCGTAAAAACCTTTCAGCCAGTCGCGCAGGCCGTAGAGCCCCCGCGGGTGCGCGGTATACAGCTGCGGCGCGTTCTGGTAGGCCTTGGCCTGCACCCTGGCGTAAAGCTGCGCGCGTTTGGCCGGGGAAGGTTCCAGCACGGCCGTCTCAATAAGTTTATCCATTTCCCTGTCGGCGTAGCCCTGCGCCCTGGCGAAGCGGCCCTTGGAATGGTAAAACGTGAAGGCGAAGTTGTGCGGGTCGGGATAGTCGCCGGTCCAGCCGCGCGTGAACAGCGGCGCTTTGCGGTTCTGCGTCTTGTTCAGGTACACCGGCCAGTCCACGCCGCGCAGGTCTATGTGGAAGCGCGGGTTCATGGCTTCCACCGTTCTTTTAAGCGACTCGCAGGCCAGGCGGCGTATGTCGCTGCCGTTATTATAGGTGAGCGTGAAGCGGAAACCCTTGTTCCAGACGTCCCCGTTAAAGGCCTTGCGGAAATATCCCTCGGCGCGCAGGCGGTTGTATTCATAGGCCGGCGCGGCCGGGCTATACCCCGTCATGCCGGGGGGAATGGCGCCGCGCGCCCGGACGGCTTTGCCCTTCATGCCGTTCTTAAGAAAGCCGGCATAGTCGAAAGAATAGGCGAAGGCTTTTCTCACGCTGGCGCTGGCGAAGAAATTAAGGGGGATGCCCTGCCCGTCCAGCCTGCCCGAGCCTATGTCCTGGTTGTCCGTCTGATCTATATCCAGCGTGAAAAAGAACACGGGGTCCGTGAGCAGGCGCGGCAGATCGTCGGCGACATGCGCGCCCTGCACCCCGGCCAGCTGCGGCTGTTCTGGCCTGGTCAGGTCTATGATATCCGCATCGCCGGCCTCCAGCAGTTTTTTGCGCGCGGAAAAGTCGGAAACGGTCCTTAAAATTACGCGTTTTATCCTGGCCGGGCTGCCCCGGTAGCCGGGGAAAGCCTTAAGGATAAGCTGTTTCCCGTTCTGGTCCCAGCTTTCAAGCTGGAAGGGGCCGGTGCCGTTCATGGCCCTGTAAAGGCCGGAGCTTTCCTTCTGCCTGTTATTGAAGCGGCCGATGGTTTCGTACGCGCCGTCCCATTCGCCCCTGGCCACGCACCATTTCTTATCCGTCACGTAGGACCAGCGCGCCATGATGGAGAGGAAAGGCCCGAACGGCTTTTTGAGCCGCACCGTTACGCCGTCCCGGTCGGCCTTCACCGCTTTTTCGAACCCGGCTTTGGTAACGGTGAGCTTGTTGTCCGGGCTGCGCGTGTTGTTGCGGCCGAATACCGGCTCAAGCAGCAGCGCGGCCGGTCCCCCTTCGGGGTCTATCAGCATGAAGCGCAGCAGCGAATAGCGCACGTCCTCGGGGGTGAGCCTGTCGCCGTTGTGGAAGCGCACGTCCTTGCGCAGGGGAAAGCGGTAGGTGAGGCCGTCCGCGGAGACCAGGCCGTTCCTGGCGGAGGGCACTTTTGAGGCCAGGACCGGCTGGAAAGCGGTAAGCGAGGGTCCGTCGAAGCGCAGCAGCGTGTCGTACACGTTCATCATCATGCCCTGCGTGGCGGAATCGTAGGGGTATACCGGGTCAAGCGTCAGTATTTCCCCGGTATGCGCGTAGATGACGGTGTCCGGGTTCTTAAGTGCGGCCTCCAGCGGCGCGGCGCCGGGCAGGGCCAGCAGCGCGGCGCATAAAAACCGGAGAGGGTGGCGGGAGGGTTTCATTTTTCCTTTATTTACGGCAGCAGCGTGCCGAAGAATATCCTCCGGCCGTTGTGCGTGGCGCCGTCCTTTATCGCGGCAAAAGGCGTGCCGAATTTTTTAGCAAAAGAGATCTCGCGCACGGTGCCGCTGTCCTGCGTGGCCTCCAGCAGCCTGCCCCCGCCGGCATAAAGCATCACATGGCCCATCAGGTCCGGGTACTTGCTGTCCGTGGTGAAGATGAGGTCGGCTGGTTTCAGCGCGGCTTTTTTAAGCCCGCGCGCCGCGGCGAACTGGTCATGCGCGTTGCGCGGCAGGTCCAGGCCGCAGGCGCGGTAACAGAGGTTGACCAGCCCGGAGCAGTCCACGCCCCAGGCGCTGCGCCCGCCCCAGCAGTACTTGTCGCCCAGGAACAAGCGCGCCGCGGAAAGTATCTTTTTGCGCAGGGCGGACTGCTTCAGCTTTAACGGCAGCGGGCCCAGGTGCCTTGCCGGGAGCGCGGCTCCGCACGGCTGGCATAGCTTTACGCCCAGGGAGATCCCGCCGGGCTTTTTTGAACAGACCACGGCGGAGGGGGGCAGCGGCAGGCTGAAGGCCAGTGCCGCCGCCTGCAGCCAGCCCTCGTACGGGACCAGCGCCTTGCTGCCCGGTTTCAGGCTGGCCTGTTCAAGGGCCTTTACCCTGGCCCAGCGGCCGCGTATCTCCAGCAGTTCCACGCGCTCGTTCTGCAGCAGCTGGCTTTCAATTATTTTCCCGCGCTCCCCGGCGGTTTTTGGCGGCCGTGAAAAAAGGTCCGTTACGGGGGCCTGTACGGCCAGCAGGGAGTTAAGGCCGCGCGCCACAATATAGCAGGTGCCGTACTTGTTCTTCAGCCAGGCCGCGGCGAACTGTGCCCGGTCATAAACGCGTTCCACGGTGCCCGGGCCGGGCGCGGCCGGGTCGTTAACTATTACATTGCCCCGGCCGTCAAAGCCTTTTATCACCAGCAAATGCCCGCGGGTCCTGGGTATGGGGGAATGCCTCAGTTCGCCCGGGCCGAAGGTGACGCTGGCTATTACCGGTATCCCGGCTGCCACCAGGCTGCGCGCCTCTTCCAGCGAGTTGAGCCTTGCCAGGAAGGAATAAAACCCCAGCGCCCCGGCATGCGCCGTATTGAAGAACCAGTTGCCGTAGATGTCCCCGGCGGCGTCGCGTACTTTAGGGACGGCGCCCAGCGGCCCGGTTTTGCGCCCCAGGTAAGTTAAGACCATGGCCAGCGAGACCGGGCTGCAGATGTCTCCCGCGGCGCTCACCCGCTGCGCCATCTGTGAATAGCGCGGTACGGCCAGTTTCAGCGGCCCGCCGCGAACGCAGGCCGGCGCGGCCTGCTGCGCGCTGTACGGCGCGGAGGGATCGGAAAGAACTAGCGCCGCCAGTTTGATAACCGGCGCGGGGCCCTTGGCGGAAAGAATATTTATGCGGTAGCGGCAGGCGGAAGCTTTTTTCTTAAGCTTCAGCATGTCCACGTCCATTTTGCCGAAGGCGTTCTCCTGGCTTTTTACGCTGCGCCCGCCCGCGCCGGGGGTGAAGCGTCCGAAGCTGAACCAGGGGCTCCAGCGCCCGGCGGTCTTTACCTGCGCCTGCGCCTCCAGGGTGCCGCCTTTGGGGAAGACCACGTCCGCGGAGAACAGCAGTTCAGTGAAAAGGAAGCCCGCGGCAAGCTCGCCGGAGGTGAGCCGCGCCGCGCGGCCGGGTTTCTTTACAAAGAAAACGCCTTTAGGGTATTGCGCGGGTTCCAGGTTCTCAAGCCTGGCGCCGGCAAAGTCCCCCGGCAGGAAATGTACCGCCGTCAGCGAACGCGGCAGGTGCGGGGGCTGGGTACGGCCTGTCCTGGAGTGTGCTGTCATAACTGGCGTCCGGTTAAAAGTTGTATCGGGGCACCGGGAATCGGACCCGGAACTCA
>PEXO01000035.1:0-528 GCA_002779045.1 Elusimicrobia bacterium CG08_land_8_20_14_0_20_59_10
CACGCTGCCCGGCAGGACCAGGCCGCGCACGCGCTCCAGGAGCCCGCCCAGCAGGCCCGGTTCCGGCGGCGGCCCTTTTTCCACGCATTTATTCCAGTAGTTATGCAGCCCGCCGTAGGCCATCGCTTTGCCGGCGGCTGGCAGATTGTCGCCGTGCATGCGCAGCGCGTACTCCAGCAGCAGCGGGACCTGCCGGGCCACCGCGGCAAGGGCCTTGGAACAGCGGGTATTGTTCACCACCCCGGTCTGCGAGATATTCATGGTGAAGTCGTCGCTGTTGAGGTAGCCGGAAACCTGAAGGCTGTCCAGCTTTACCACAAGGGCGTTGTCCAGCGTGACGCCGGCTACGGCGGGGGTAAGAGTGCTCGACGGCGAGGGCCGTTTCGGCACGCCGATATGCCCGTACACCGGCCCCTCCTCGAAGTAGAGGCCGGCCTTGCCGGAACCGGCGCGGTCTCGCGGAATATCGCGGCCGTTTATCAGCAGCGGCACCGGGCTCATGAAACAGCGCTCGCGCACGCGGTCGAG
>PEXO01000035.1:566-1496 GCA_002779045.1 Elusimicrobia bacterium CG08_land_8_20_14_0_20_59_10
AGAGCAGACGCACAATGGTCCCTTTGCCGGGGTCAGCACTGCTCTGCACGGACTCCTTGCCCAGTTTGTCGATCTTAAGCCGGAAACGCGTCCCCCGCGGACCCGAACTTACCATTATCACCTGCGGCTTCAGCCTGAGGGCACAGAGCAGGCCGGTGGCCAGGTGCCTGGCCGCGGCGTTGGCGGCGCTTTTCGTCTCGAAAAGGGCGGCGTAGGGGTCCGCAAGCCGCTCGCGGGTGAACAGTTCTCCGCCGAAGCGCAGCTCCAGGCCGCCGGGGGCGACCTTGGAGATGGAGATCTCCGGCGCTTTCCCGGAGCGGGCGCTGCGTATCATGGGCAGCAGGCAGTTCTCCGGGTCCGGCAGCTGGAAGCGCATCAGCTTGTCGAGCGCCCGCTGCTTGTCCACGACGAAGCCTCTGCTGCCCGCGAACACTCCGCCGTCCTCCTGCATACCCGGGGTCTTCGGGCGCGCGGCGTTCTCCTCCTCTTCATTATCCTCCTCCTCCTCGATGCCGTACTGCGCGGCCTTCAGCAGGTCCCCGACCGGCATGAACTCCCGCAGGCGCAGGAAACCGCTCCGGGGGCAGGCCGGGCGGTAATTCTTGAAGAAGGAGGCGGCGTAGGCGTCGTGCGGCCCGAACAGGGTCAGCGCGGCCGTAACCTGCGAGGCCGGCGTGCAGAACCCGGCGTTGTCCGGCGAGGTCAGCCCCCATTCCCGCCCCGCCTCGGTAATGCGCGGTATCACTTCCGGGTCCCATATGACGGCGGTCAGGCCCAGGATCTTCGTCATCCCGCTGCCGCCCCAGCTTTCATGCTTCCCGCCGCGCCGGCCCTGGTAAGAGAACGGCACGTCGCCCACCCAGACCACGCGCCCGCCGGCCTTCATGTATTTCATCGCCAGGCAGGCCGGTGAACAATCTTCCGCCACCA
>PEXO01000293.1 GCA_002779045.1 Elusimicrobia bacterium CG08_land_8_20_14_0_20_59_10
AAGCCAGGCCTTATTCTTCCAATCCCGGGTATCTCGACAAGCTGGTTATACGGGCGCGCGAGCAGATGAGACGTGAAGCCGCTGAGAAGCGCCGCCGCTCCGAGGAAGCCGCGCGCCGCGCCAGGGAAGAGGAAGCCCGGCGTATAAAAGAGGCTGAAGAACAACAGAAGGCCGAAGAGGAGGCCGCGCGCAGGGGCGTAACGGTGGAGGAGATAACAAAAAAACCCGAGAGGGGAATAAGCGCCGAGAGCCGGCTGCAGTCGCAGCAGCATTACCTGGAGGGCCTGAAGTATTTCCAGAACTCCAATTATGAAAAGGCCCGCAGTGAATGGACCGTGGCCAGGCAGCTTGACCCGGAGAACGCGGACGCGGCCTCCGGGCTGAAGCGCATACAGCAGATACTGGCCGGCGGACAGTAGAGCGGGGCGGAGGAAGGCTGAAAACGGGGGGGGTGTGCGGTCCCTTTTTTCAGCCTTCTTTTGCGTCCGGGGCCGGGAAAATCTTAATATTTAGTTAACTTTAGTTTAACACCGGGTAAGGTACGATATACCCGGTTACAAAGTTCGCACGCGGTTATACTAGGCTTTCTTCTATGCGGCTTTCCATGAAGTGGCTTTTCTGGTTCATCGGCGTGGGCATCTATGTGATGTTCCTCGGCGGGGTGTTCTATTACAACCTGTTCAAGTGGACCTTTGATGAAAAGCTGAAGCAGGATGTGATAGAAACCGTCAAGGTTTACGCGCCGACGATGCGCAACGGTCTGCTTAACAGCCCCAAGGCCATTTCTTTCGAGGAATACGACATAATGACGTCGCTGACCAAGGACGAGCGCATAACCTCCATGATCTACCTGAGCCGCCTGGGCACGGTGCGCTGGCATAAAGAATCGCGCTTCATGGGAGTGACCTGGGACGACTTCAGGGCGCAGGTTCCTCCGCCTACCGATGCCATAGCCCAGGCCTATACCACAAAAATGCCCAAGGTCCGGCAGGTGAGCGGGGAGCCGTTCTACGAGATCGCCATCCCGTTCTCCGTGCGCGGGGATATCATCGGCATAATCGATCTGCTGGTTTCCCGGGCCGGGGCCGAGGTTCTCATAGGTTCGGCTATGCGCAAGTATGTTTTCGGCGCGCTCGGCGTCCTTTTCCTGCTGGGCCTGCCCCTCTACTTCTTCCTCCACCATTATATCCTCTCGCCCATGGATATGCTGCGCGACAGCGTCGAGGGCGTCTCGCTCAAGAACTTCGAGCTGCGCTTCCCGGACCGCTGCGACGAAGTAGGTGAAGTGGCGGCGGCGATAACGCGGCTGATGGGCAAGATGAAGGTGGAGATAGACGGCATTTCCAACCGGGGCCGCACCTATAAAGAGGCGGAGCAGCGCTGGTGGCGTTCGCTGCTCGGCGTTATAGTCCCGGCCACGAATTATATTATCGTGGTGGACGAGAACAACAGCATACTTTACGCCAACTTCGAACTGGCCCAGGGAATGGATCCTAAGAACGTGCATCTTCTCGATGTGGTCGACAGCCAGCAGCAGACGCTGCTGCGCCTGGTGGGCCAGGCCTTCGAGATGCCGGACAGCCCGGTGGAAGGCGAGGCTGTTTTCAAGAACCAAAACTTCAACGTGAAGGTGCTGCATGTGGGGCAGACCGCCGATACCAACCGGACCCTGATACTCTTTTATCCAAAGCCCGTCACGGGCATATAGTAGTTTCCCGCCGGAGTTTCCCGGTTACGCGGGCAGCATTTCCCTTGTAAAATTATGTATCATATTAGCCGGGAGCGGTTTATGCCCGGCCGCCGGGTACAAGTGCCCGGCCGCCGGGTACAAGTGCCCGGCCGCCGGGTGTCTGATGCCTCCCGGCTCTTTTGTTCGCGCAGTGCCGGGCTCCGGGATACGTGCCGGGCAGCGCTAAGAACAGCCGTTCCCGCGAATAAAGCGCGGCTTCGTTAATGGAGGGAATTATGAAATTAGAGGTACGCAGTATAAGCATAAGTTCGATCGTCACGTCGTCGCTGCCGCTTGTGGTCTTTTTCCTCGCGCTCCTCGGCGGGGTGGTCACTTTCATGGTGGTGCCCAATCTGCAGCTGGCCCCGATGGGCTTCGGCCAGAAGCTGCTGAGCGTGTTCCTGTATTCCCTGCTCTACGTGGTGATAACCACCGCCGTGATGGTTTTCGCCGCCTTCGTCTATAACGTGTTCTCCGGGGTGCTGGGGCTGCGCGGGATCACCATAGATATCGAGGAGATCCCGGAACACGAGTAAGAGCCGCAGCGCGCTTCGGGCCCGGGTCCGTTGCCGTGCTTTGCCGGTACCCGGTCTTTCCCCGGTTTTCTTTAGGAGCTGAATGTGAAAATTAATATCATCTTCGCAGCAAAAGACCTTTCACGGGCCTCCCTCATACTTGAGATGCTTTCCCGGCAGGGCTATACCGTGGCCACCGCGCACCGCTCGCGCGAGGTGATGGGGATGCTCGCGGGAAAGTCGTTCGACATGGTAATGGTCGGCCAGAACCTCTCCGACGAAGAGGGCCTGACCTTCCTGAAGAACCTCAGGGCCAAGAACAAAACGATCCCGGTGATAGCCATGCTGGAATCCCCGGATACCCTGCTCGACCATATGCCTTCGGGTCTCACTATACAGACCCTTATGCCCCATGGTCCCTCCGGCCGGGATGCGCCGAAGATCTCGTACAAACTCGCGTTCTTCCAGCTGGGAGCCGACGAATGCCTGTCCTATAGCCAGGACCTGCACGAATGCGTGGCGCGCGTAAGGGCCGTGGTGCGCCGCACAGCCAGCGTGCAGCCCGACGAAGTGCTGAAGATGAGCGAGGTGGAGCTGAATATGTCAAGCTACACCGTGAAGATAGGCGGCAGGGAGATCACCGTCACAGCCAAGGAATTCGACCTGCTTTACGTCTTCCTCAGCTCACCCAACCGCGTGCTTTCAAGGCCCTATCTTATCGAGCGCGTGTGGGGCTATAATTACTTCGGTTCGCCCCGCACCGTGGACGTGCATGTGCGCAGGCTGAGGTCCAAGATGGGCAAAGCCGCGCGCTACGTGCATACCGTGCCCTGCGTGGGATATAAGCTGGTTCCGGCGGCCAGGTAGGCCCGCGGGACCAGCCTATGCCCGTGCCGTACCGGGCGCGGCCCGCCTGGGGCGGGCAGGCGCGCAACGGACGGCCGGAAAGTAAAAGAACAAGACCCAGGAGAAAAAATATGGCGGCACAGAAGATCCTTGTCATAGACGACGATGCCCACCTGCGCGGAAGCCTGGCGGAGGTGCTTGACCTGGAGGGCTTCACCTGCTTCCAGGCGGGCAACGCCAAAGCCGGCATAAGCTCGGCGAAGAAGCATATGCCCGAAGTGGTGATCATGGATATACAGCTTCCGGACTCTTCCGGCTTCCAGATCTGCCAGGAACTGCGCAAGCTTTCGAAGGAATTCATCCTGATAATGATGACCGGCAGGTTCCTCTCGGCCGAGGAAAAGGCGCAGGGTTTTACGCTTGGCGCGGACGAATACCTGACCAAGCCTTTTGATATACAGGAGCTCTCTATCCGCATACGACAGCTCCTTACGAGGAAGGGTAAATGAAAAAGCTCATATTAGTGCTGTTGCTGGGTTTCCCGGCAGGGTCCGTGGCCGCCGCCCCCGCCCCGTCCTCTTCCGGGACCGGGGTTGAGCTTTACTTTGAAGCGATGGATAACCAGGGCTGGCAGTGGCTGTTCCTCGCCGACGTGGTGAGGCGCCGCCTGGACATAGCGGAACTGAAGGCGTATCCGCTCATTACTAAATCCGAAGACGGGACCTTTGCGGCGAAGCGCGGCGAGATCGAACTAGCCGAATCCACCAGGCTCGCCGTGTTCAATAAATTCTATCCCGCGAAGACCCTGCTGTACCTGCACGCGCGTTCGATGAGCACCTCTCCGGAGGGCTGGAAGGACGCCGCCCTTTTCTGCGGCGTGAACCCGGACGAGTTCGAGCGCCATGTCTCCACCGACGGCGCCCTGGCGCTCTCCGAGGCTTACGCGCAGACCTCCGCCGCGGGCATTACCGAGACGACCCTGCTCCTGTACGGGAAACGTTATGAAGGCGCTCCCCGTCTTATGCCGCTGTACAACGCGGTCAATTCCGCTTTGCCGGCCTCCCGCCGGGTTGCGCCCCCCGCGGGTTACAAGCCGGCGCCCAAGCCGCCCCCGCCCGGGTTCTGGGTGGTGCTGGGCCGGGACATGAAGAAGAACGACGCGCTCGTGAACGTCTTCGACAAGTACTTCGAGGATATAAAGCCCGCAGTGTTCGATTACGGGGCGCCGCAGCGTTCCGCGAAGTTCCCCTGGCTGGAATTCGTGCCCGCCTATGTGCTGGACGCCACGGCCGAGGTCAAGGCCCGCCTGGGAAAAGAGCTGAATGCCGGCCTTTTCAAGGAGAAGGACGGCTACCTTGTTTACGAGGACCGTCAGCGGCGCGGGCTCTTCGCCTCCAGGCCGGTGAAAAAAAATACGCTGGAACTATTCGCGATGAGCCAGTGCCCCTACGGGGTGATGGCCGAGAACCTTGTTCTGGACGCTATGAAAAAGAAACTGCTGCCCAAGGGTTTGAAGCTTGAGGTGCACTTTATCGGCGGCGCGAAAAAGAACGCCTCCGGAGTTTACGAGTTTTCAAGCCTGCACGGGCAGGCCGAGTGGGAGGAAGATGCCCGGCAGATCTTCATCTCAAAGCGGTATCCGGAAAAGTTCACCGCTTACCTGCTGGAACGCAACAAGAGTATAGCTTCTCCCGACTGGGAGAAAGCGGCCAAGACCGCCGGCGTGGACGCCGCGGCCGTGACGGCGGGGTTCGAAGAGGCCAAGGCCATGCTCGCGGAGGATTTTAGCGCCAGCGACGCGCTCAGCATCTCCACGTCCCCGTCGTTCATCGTTAACGGCAGGGAATTCATGGTGGGCACGGGCGAGCTTATGAAGACCCCGGGCTATGAAAAGCTGCCGGAGGCGGGGCAGGCCGCCGGGGGCTGTAATTAGGTCCCGGCCGCGGGCTGCAACATTTCCGTAATAATATTTTGCGATAATATAGCGTGTTCACGCCGGCGGGTCGGCCTGGTCCGGCGCAGATGGTCCGCGCCGCCGATTTTTTATGACCGAAGCTCCTAAAAAAAGAGGAAGACTGTTCTATAAGTTCCTGCTGATTTTTCTCATCGTCTCCCTGGTGCCTCTGGGTATAGTGGGCTATTACCTGGTGAACCTCAGCAAAGCCACGCTGAATACCGCTATCTCCCGCGACCAGGAAGCGCTGGCCGTGGGGTTCGCCGATACCGTTTCGAGCTATATTATCAACTTCCGCAATGTGCTTTTTGACGCGGCGCACCTGGAAGATTTCGCCTCGATGAACACTCCCAGGCAGCAGGGGCTGGTGAACCATATCATGCAGCTGCACGCGGCTTTCCTCGAGATCTCGGTCATAGACGCTTCCGGCCAGGAAACCGTGCGCATAGGGCGCTTCCTGCACGAAACGAAGATGCGGGATTTTTCCAACGACGCGCTGTTCACCAAGGTTATGCGCGCCGGGGAGGTGGTGGGGGGGCTGGAAAAATATATGGGCTCCTATCCCGCCATAACCATGGGGGTGCAGGTGGTCAACCCCGTCACCAACCAGCCTGCCGGCGCCCTGCTGGCCAAGATGAGCCTGACGGCGCTTTCCAGCCTGCTCAAAACCGGCTTCCCCGAATCCACGCAGACGCAGGCGGCGGTAATAGATTCCAACGGCTTCCTGATAGCGCATTCCAATTCAAAGGAGATCTACAAGCCGGACGCAAAGCTGCCGGACGACGTGCTGCGCATACTGCTGCAGAACGACGCCAAGACCGGAGGCGGCGAGATAATACTGGAGACCACCGGCGAGAAGGTGCTGGGGGCTTTCGCTGAGGTGTCCGACCTGGGCTGGGTGGTGTATATACAGCGCTCGGTGGCCGTGGCCTACCAGGCTTCGGAGGATATGCTTAACCGCACCCTGCGCATGATGGCCATCGTCGGCCTCTTCGTGCTGTTCCTGGGGTACGCGGTCTCGCTGGTCATTACGCAGCCCATACAGTCGCTGCGGGAAGCGGCGATAAAGCTGGGTGAGGGCGACTTCGACTACCTGCCGGACATGAGTATGCCTAACGACGAGATAGGCGAGCTCGCGCACACTTTCATGCAGATGAGCGAATCGCTGAGGGTCAAGACCGCTGAAACGATGTCGGCCAAGACCGAGCTGGAAAGGCTTAACCGCAGCCTGGAACACCGCGTGGAGGCGCGCACGCGCGAGCTGAAGAACGCGCAGGACGAACTGATAAAGAAGGAGCGGCTGGCCGCCATAGGGCAGATGTCTTCCGTGGTGGGCCACGAGATACGCAACCCCCTGGCCGTGATAAACAACTCCATTTATTTTATAAAGACCAAGCTTAACGCCGTGGCGGCCGTCACCCCGGTCGAGCCGAAGATAACAAAGCACATTGCCATCATAGAGTCGGAGATACGGCAGGCCAACGGCATTATAGACGAGATCCTGGGTTTTGCCAGAACGCGGGAGCTCAACCCGAAGATAACCAATCTCAATTCCTATCTGGAAGACCTTACGATGTCCTTCCCCGTGCCGCCGCACGTTGAGCTGGTAAAGAGCTTCGCTTCGGAAAATCCGACGGTGAACATGGACACCGACGAGATGTCGCAGGCGCTCAGGAACCTGATAAAGAACGGCATAGAAGTGATGCCGGAGCGCGGCAAGGTGTTCGTGCGCAGCGAGATGACGGACGCCAATACCGTGCGCATCGATATCGAGGATACGGGGCCGGGCATGCCCAAGGAGACCCTGGAAAAGATCTTTGCGCCGTTCTTTACCACGAAGGCGCGCGGCACGGGCCTGGGCCTGGCCGTGGTGAAAAAAGTGGCTGACCGCCACAAGGGCAAGGTCGAAGTGACCAGCGTGGTGGGCCAGGGTACTTGCTTCAGGATATTTCTCCCGGTAGTGACCAACCCGCCGCCTTTCCCGAGGTAAGGAAGCGTAACGAAATAACTGAAGCATTTGGAGGCTCAGATTTGAGGCGGATGCGAGGCGCGAC
>PEXO01000266.1:0-4090 GCA_002779045.1 Elusimicrobia bacterium CG08_land_8_20_14_0_20_59_10
AATCATAAAGGGCTTTGCGGACGGAGACAGCGCACAGGTACAGGAGCGACAACAGGCGCAGCGCGGCCCGGCCGGCCAGCGAAGCCTTCATCGTGTCGCGGGTCTTAACGGGAGAAAAATCCTCCAGCTTCATTGGCGGCCTCCCTGCAGGGAACGTACGTGGCTGCCGAGTTTGTCCCAGACCGTTTCGAACGGCAGGTCCTGCAGCGCGCCCTGCACCCAGCCGTGCCGCGGCCCCGGGGGGCTCCAGCTTAGCGGGGAATCCTCCGGGGCGTAAATGGTAAAAGTGGGGAGCTTCTGGCTTACCGCTATATGCATGGGGGCGGAACTGGTCCCGACATGCAGGGCGCAGCGCGCCTGCAAAGCCGCCAGGTCCAGCAGGTCGAAATCCGGGGCCAGGAGATGCTTCTCTTTTGCCGCGGCCAGGGCCTGGCTGACATAAGCCAGTTCTCCCGGCCCGGAAAGGAAGATCACCCTGGCCCCGAATTCCCGCAAGAGGCGGTCGGCCAGGGCGGCGAAAAGCGCGGCCGGGGCCCGGCGGTATTCGCGCGGGCTGGTGATATCGAAGGTGACGGTGAGGCCGGTTGCGCCGGCCCCGTTGGCGGACAGGAAAGCCTCCGCCCTGGCCGCGTTCTCCGGCGCGAAGAAGAGGTCCGGTTCGGGGCCGTCGGGCGCTACCCCCAGCGGCTCGGCGAGCTGCAGGCGGTCCAGCACGGTATAGCCGCCCGGTCTTTTTTCCGGCATCAGGTTATAGAACAGGCGCCCTCCGGTGTAGTGGAAGGCCAGGCGCTTAGACGCGCCTGAGCACAGGGAGTAGCAACCGGAAACAGAAGAGCGCATAAAATCCATCGTTATATCAACTCCGGCCGCGCGTATGGCTTTGAGCGGGGAATCTTCGCGGCAGAATACTCCGGTAAGGTTGGGATTGTGCCTGAGTATCTTGAGCGACGGCTTCCTGGTCAGGAAATAGAGCCGGGACCCCGGCATCTTCTTTTTCAGGGCGCGCAGCAGCGGCGTTGTGAGCAGCACGTCGCCTATACCTTTAAAAACTATGACCAGTATCGCCGGCGGCATTAATTTTCCGCGGGCTTCGCGGGCCGCGTCCTGTAGCGGGGGTCATTGTACATCTTGAACTGGCGGTAGATCTTCGGGCGGGCTGCGCCGGCGCCATAGGCCGTCAGCAGGGCAGCCGCTTCCGTTTCCAGGTCCGAGCACTGCTCTGCCATCACTTCCAGTTTCGCGGCGCAGGCCGCCTTGTGCGCCGCGTCGGCGTCGGGACGGCCGAGCTGCTGGCGCATATGGAAGAGCTTGAGCTGTATTATGCTGATCTTGTCAGCGAGACTTCCGGGGGTTTCCGCCATCGAGGGCCTCCAGTACGGTCTCGTCTATGCGCTCTATCAGGTCATTGCGCTTCTGGTTGAGCTTGTCTATGTTCTTTTTCGCGGCAGCTATGGCAGGCACATCGCCCACCCGGGCCTTGTCTTCCTCGTGCCAAAGCTCGGTGTTGGTCCTGGCCAGTTCGCTGATAAGGCCGCCTATGCCGTTGTTTTTCATGGTCGCTCCCCGATAAGCTTAGTGTTTATTATAGCAAAGCCGCGCTCATAGCCGCGAGAAACCGCGGCTCAGCTGCAGGGCCAGGTCCCAGATAGTGTCCGAACCGCGGATGAAAATACGGTCTATCGGACTGCCGGGGCGGTCCCAGGGCCAAGGGGTTTTTCCGTGCCGGAAGCTGAAATCGAAAGTGTAGCCGGCCTCAAGGGCCTTCGCCCTTATTTCCGGGCTGTAGGCGCCGTCCCCGTAGGGATAGGCAAAGGCGCAGAGCACGCTGCCGAGCACGGTTTCCAGCTGGCGTTTTGATTCCGCCATTTCCCAGGCAGCGTCGTCCAGGGACAGGGCCGAAAGATGCGGGTGGCTCATGGTGTGGGAGCCGTACTCTATCACCCCGCTGGACTGCATTTCCCTCAGCTGGTCCGGCGTGGCCATGTTCACCCAGGCTTCCGACGCGGGGTCGTGCCAGAGGTTCGCCTTGCCTATAGTGTTGAAGACCACGAAGATATTGCCTTTGGCGCCGAGTTCATTCAAGATCGGCCAGGCCTCCAGGTAGTTATTCTCATAGCCGTCGTCGAAGGTTATCAATACGCACTTCTCGGGAAGGGGGGAGTTTTCCCTGAAAGCCTTGAGCAGATCGGAGAAGAGGAGCGTGGTGTAGCCATGGTCGAGCAGGTATTGCACCTGCACGCGGAACTTACGCGGGCTTACCCAGAGGTCTTCCAATTGCGAACCTGCGGGCGGGCGCCCTATCTTGTGATAGCAGAGCACGCGGAGGCCCGGTATTTCTTTACGCCACCAGGTCCAGCGCGCGCACAGCGCGAGGGCGGTGAGAATAAGCAGGGCGGCTAGGTATGTCATGTGGTCTCCTGGAGCTTGCAGGCCTGAACGGCCGCGGTGAACACTTCTTCCACGGTAAGCAGGCGCATGCAGAGAAAATGCCCGCGCGGGCATTTGCGCGAGCCGTGCAGCGCGCAAGGCCGGCAGGCCAGCTGCGTTTCCACTACGCGGTTGGCGGGCCCGTACGGGAAGAAACCCAGTTCGCGGGTTGTCGGCCCGAAGATGCCGACGGCCGGCACACCCAGCGCGGAAGCTATGTGCATGGGCCCGGAATCGTTGGAAACGAAAACCTTAAGCGGGCGTATGGCCTCCATGAGTTCCGCCATGGACGTTTTTCCGGTGAGGTTAAGGACCCGGCCGGGGCCCGCCAGGCGCGCTATCGCGTCGTTCCAGTCCTTTTCCCCGGGGCCGCCCGCCATAAGCACTTTGCCGCCGTACCCGGCGTGCAGCAGCTTTATCAGGCGCGCCCATTTTTCCCGGGGCCAGCGCTTCGTGGGCCAGGCCGAGCCCGCGTTGATCCCGGCCTTTATGCCGGGCGGCAGGGAGAGCCTGGACGCCGCTCCGGCGTCTCCGCGCATGCCCGGCCAGGCCGCCTTAAGGACGGAGGAAAAAGGCGAGAGCAGCGCCAGGTTGCGCTCCACGTCGTGGAGCAGCCAGGAGAACGGCACCTTGTGGGTGAGCAGCAGGCTGCCCGCGCTGGAGGAGAAGCCTATGCGCACCGGTATGCCGGCGCGCCAGGCCAGCGCCGCACTGCGCAGGGAACGGTGCGGTATTATGGCCGCGTCGAACCCGCGGGAGGAGAGTTCGCGCGCAAGCCCGAAGAACTCCCCGGGACCGGACGGGGCGGTTTTTTTCCCGTCTTCAATTATTTCCGCGGCCAGACCGGAAGAAGAGAAGATCTCCGCGGTTTCCGGGCGCGTGACCACGGATACCCGCGCCCGGGGAAGCGTTTCACGGAGTTCCTTGAGCAGCGGCAGGGTAAGCACGCAGTCTCCCAGGAAGGCGGTCTGCAGCAGGCAGATCTTCAGCGGGCCGGGTTTCAGCGTTAAGGCGGAGGCGCTGCGGCTCCAGTCCCCCAGCTCCGGCCCGGCGTGCAGCACCGGCACTCCCAGCCGGGACAGGGTTTCCAGGTAGCGGTCCAGCGTGTGTTTTTCCAGGGCCGGACTGGGGATGCGGAAATTCACGAAGAGCCTGCGCGCCAGCGAAGCTTTGCGGTAGCGGACGACCGGGACCCGCGCCGCCAGGCAGAGCAGGCGGCTGCGCAAGGTGGAGTGCAGGTCTATTATCGCGTCGTAGCCTCCCGCATTGATAGCACGCACGGCGCCAAAGAAACCGGTGAACGCCAAGGCCTTGTCGATGAAGGCGTTCTTGGAGACCGCGTCCAGGAACTGCGGTTTTACCAGTATGTCAACGCCGGCCGCCGGCCACCTGGCCTTCAGGTTGCGGAAAACCGGCGCTGTCAGTATTATGTCCCCGAGCGAGGACATACGGATGACCAGCAACTTCGGGTTTGACTTTGATATTCCGCGCATCGGTAAAAAATTATATCATTTA
The DNA here is from genome assembly GCA_002779045.1 of Elusimicrobia bacterium CG08_land_8_20_14_0_20_59_10. Classification (GTDB taxonomy): domain Bacteria; phylum Elusimicrobiota; class Elusimicrobia; order Elusimicrobiales; family UBA9959; genus UBA9959. The sequence continues at coordinate 3,943 of PEXO01000266.1, forward strand.
TATATTATCAGCCTCAGAGGGGACCAGGTATGGCCGAACAGGAAAACGAGATCTCGTTAAAGCGGTTCAGGCTGTTTTCCGCGGCGAATCGTGACACCTTAGGGAGGGTACTGTAACATTAAATTAACATAATAGCTATTGACAGGCA
>PEXO01000266.1:4114-5192 GCA_002779045.1 Elusimicrobia bacterium CG08_land_8_20_14_0_20_59_10
TATGGGCCGCGCGTCAAAAACGATCCTTTACCTGTTTGCGGCCCTCCTGGCGGCGGGGGGGTTCTGCGGTTATGCCGCGGCGATGCTGACCGGCGGCTCCCACCGGATCCTTATCAGCGAAATGCCCTCGGTGGGCAATACCACCATGAAGACCGGCGGCCCGTACGCTCTTTTCGGCAATACCACGCAGCTCGGAGAGGCTACTATCGCCGGCGGGAGATGTTTAATAACGTGGGGTATGCTTAACGCCGTGCGCCCCGCACAGCTGGACGTTTCATCCGCGCATGTGTTCCCCAACCCCTGCAATGTGCGGGCGGGCTGCAACGGCGTGACTTTTACACGGCTTACTCTCAACGCGGAGATCTCGGTGTTCACCATTTCCGGTGAGCGCGTCCGCAAGATACACAAAACAGGCAATATAGACGGCATAGGCTGGGACCTGAAGAACGAGGCCGGTTCCCGCGTGGCCAGCGGGCTTTACCTCTACTTCATCAACGGCGGCGAAACCACCAGGAAGGGAAAAATAGTGGTCATCAGATAGCGCGAACGCGCCAACCCGGTTAAGCGGAGCGGGATTATGAAAAAAACAATCGTAACGTTGTGTATGCTGGCGGGGTTGTTCCCGGCGGCGCGGGCCGGGCAGATAACCTCGGGTGCGGTGCCGGGCGTCATAAACTACCAGGGGCGCCTGGAGCGTGATAACGCTCCTCTCACCGGCATAGTCCACATCACTTTCAGGATCTATGACGCGCTTACCGCCGGGGCGCTTCTCTGGGCGAGCGATGAGCTGACGATAACGGCCACGCAGGGCATCTTCAATGCCAGTATTTCGCTTCCCTGGACGGCGCTGACCGGAACGGCCCAGCGCTACCTGGAGGTGCAGGTAGAGGGCGACGTCCTGAGCCCGCGCGAGGCTATCAGCAGCGTGGCCTACGCTCTTGTGGCGAAAAAACTGGAAGACGGCGGCGACGTGGATATTTCCACCCTTACCATCTCGGGGGGGATGACCATTTCCGAGGCAGGCATCCGGTTCCCGGATAACAGCCTCATGATCTCCGCCAATGTGGGTATGTCCACC
>PEXO01000266.1:5207-6776 GCA_002779045.1 Elusimicrobia bacterium CG08_land_8_20_14_0_20_59_10
CCCGTCGATGTCATAATACAGGCGGGGACGGCCGGCTCCGGGAATGTGTATTTTACTAACGGCCCGGGCGCCAGCCCCCCCGTGCGAATGATGATCTTAGACGGCGGCAATACGGGCATCGGGACCGAGACGCCCAAAGGCAAGCTGGATGTGGCCGGCAAACTGTTCGTGGGCAGCGAAGGGATCTACGGCCGCGACGGCGTAGGGGATATAAACCTGAAGGGCCGGGTCTATGTTTCAAGCGGCCTGTTCCTGGGAGCCGATTCGGAATATCTTTCCGTCGGGGCTACACCCAATGTAATCGCCCTCGTCTCCGGCGGTGCAGAGAGAATGCGGGTGGCTGACAACGGCTATGTGGGGATCGGGCTCACCAATCCCGCCGCCAGCCTGCAGGCCGCCGGAATCATTTATTCCACCGCCGGCCTGCGCGGCGCCTCCGTTTCCGTGGGCGCGTATAACCCGTCTTCCCTCGCCAACGAAATACGCACGCAGACGAATGTGCCGCTGCTGCTGCAGCAGAACAGCGCCTACAATGTAGGCATAGGTACCGCCACGCCCGAAGAGAAACTGCATGTGCTGGGCAGCGTGCGGGCCTCAAAAGGAGTAATAGCCTCCACGGCCGCCTTCTCCGGGAACGTCACGGTGGGCGGAGATTTCACCGCCAACGGCAACCATAAGCACATTTACCTGAGCAGCACCACCATCTATGGCTCTTTACAGGTTACCGGGGACTTCCTGTCTCAGAACGGCAGTACGCCGGCCTACAAGAACGAGGATAATGTCTTCACCGGCCAGAACACTTTCCAGAAATGGTTAAGGATCTCCAGCGATACCGTAACCACGGGCCGGGTGGGAGCCGGGCTGGTCGGTTTTGATTTCCCGGAGGCCAAATACCTGCAGGTGGGCGATTACAATGTGGCCGGCACGGACGGGCTGCTCTATATTGCCGGCGGCCAGACGGCGAATGCCAAGCTTAAATTCTACATCGGCGGGACCGGCCAGGCGGCAAGTTTTGAGACCCAGGGCGGCGCCAACCTGGCCCTGGTGGTGGGCGGCCAGACCAAAACGCTGACCGACGCCACCTATCACCGCATACAGAACAGCGTGGTCTGGGTCTCCACCGGCTACAATTCCACGCCGGGCATATTCGTGAGTTCCGCCCAGGCCAATGTGGGCATGGGCACCTCGGTGCTTGACCCGAACGCGCGCCTTACGGTGCTGGGCAATATCCGCATCTCTACAACAACTATAGGGCAGGATTACGGCATAATCTTCCCCAACGGTTCTATTATGCGCAGTTCCTCTTCCGCCTCGGTGGATACCATTTCAAATAACGGCGACGCCATAGTTAAGGCCGACGCGGATACCAACGGCAGCGGCGACGTGCTGCTGAAGGTAGGCAACTTCACGGGCCTGACCTTAAAACCCGGCGGCAATGTGGGCATAGGAACCGTGCTGCCCGTTTCCCTGCTCAATATCCAGGGCGGGGACCTTGTGGTGGGCACTCCCGTGCAGGGTTCTTATGCGACGAACGGGGTGGAAGATCTGCTTATTGAAGGCAGCCTGGTG
>PEXO01000002.1 GCA_002779045.1 Elusimicrobia bacterium CG08_land_8_20_14_0_20_59_10
CGCTTCATGCCACTTCGGTGTAGCCCAAAATCGGCCAGCCAAATGCTTCAGTTATTTCGTTACGCTTCCTAAGTTGGGGGGAGGGGGAAGTGACTAGTGGCCGGTAACCAGTGGCCAGTGGCCGGTAACCAGTGGCCGGTAACCAGTGGCCGGTTTTCGCGGTTGTTCCACACTGGCTACCGGTTACTGGTTACTTCCGTTGTTTCTGTCCCTGCAGCATGAAAAACTGTTTTTCTTCCGGCATGTGGCAGTTGAGCGCAAAACCTTTTGTCTGTACGCGGGCCTTCGCTTCCGCCAGCAGTTCGTCCAGTTCCTTGTCCGAATAGTCCGGGTTGCCGTGGAAAAGTACGAGGTCCCGCGCCTGGGCTTTCTCCGCGGCGAAGTCCACTACTATGGACAGGCCCGAATGCCCTTCGTTCTTGTGTGCCTCGTAGTCTTTGTCGCTGAAAAAGGCGTCATGTATGAGGATATCGGTGTCGCGGAAAAACCCCCCGAGCTTTTCATCATAATCCTGGAAGGCGGTGGCGTCCCCCCAGATCTCGCTGTCCGGGGCATAGGCTATCTTTTTCCCCAGCGCCTCCAGCAGGTAGACCATGGTGCTCGTCGGGTGGTTGGCGTATATCGAGGAAAGCTTGATCCCCGGCAGCAGTTCGTAATTATCCTCCAGTATCTCGTAAATATCGATCTTGGCCTTCGGGCCCGTCTTCGTGTTCGCGAAAGAGCTGTAGAAAGCGGCCTGCGCCACTTCCTTGAGGTTCTTTTCGGGGTCATTGGCCCCTATCAGGTGTATCGAGAAATTGGAATCGTAGACCGGCATGAAGCTGCCCAGCCCGATGATATGGTCAAGATGGAAATGGGTGAGGCAGACCCAGATATCCTTGTAATGGCGTTTTCTCTGTACTATCTCCCGGCCCAGTTCCACTATGCCGGTTCCGGCGTCGAAGATGAATAAATGTTCTTTTGTCTCCACCGAAACGCAGGAGGTCTGGCGCCCGTAGCGGGAGGCTTCGTTGGGGAGAACGGGGGCCAGGCCGCGCGCTCCCCAGACCGTCACGCGTAGCTGCCCTGCGTCCAGGTCGCTGGACTGTTCGAATTCGTTGTCCGGTAGCAGTTCCGGCACGGGTGCCGCCGGGGGACGGCCGGCGTCGGCCTTGGTTCCGTCCAGTACGCTCTTTACGGTCTGGGAGAAGGTATCTACGTTATAGGGCTTCTGCAGGAAAAAATCGGCGCCGAACTGGTAAGCCCGCTGCTTCTCCACCTGGTAGGATTTCCCGGAAACGACGATTATCTTTATATGGCGCAGAGCGGGATCGGCTTTTACCGCCTTGCAGATGTCCATGCCGCTGATGCCCGGCATCATTATGTCGGTGACTATCAGCCGCGGGACCTGCGCTTTGATAAGCGGGATGGCCTGCATGGAGTCCTGCACCAGCATGACCTTATACCCGATATCGGTGAGGAGATCGCGGGAAAGTTCGCCCACCATGGGGTCGTCGTCAACGACAATAATATCGAGTCTCTCCATATTTACTATAATGTATTATACATTTTTCCCGGTTAAAGAAATATTTCGCCGCGGTTGCGGTAATATAGCGGCTGCGGACCCGTGCGGGAACGGACCCTTATGATGCGAATAATTGCGGGTACAAGAGGAGGCAGGAAAATATACTCCGTGCCCAAGCGTAAATTCGTAAAACCCATTTCCGCCCGCATCCGCCAGTCCATGTTCGATATACTGCGCCCGTACGTTACCGGGTCGGTGTTCCTTGACCTTTACGCCGGGGTGGGAACCGTCGGGCTCGAGGCCCTTTCGCGGGGCGCCGCCAAGGCGGTATTCATCGAGAAGGACGGCTTTTGCTTAAAGACGATAGAGCGCAATATCGCGGCGCTGGATTTCACCGAACAGGCCAAGGCGCTCAAGGCGGACGTCCTCTCCGGGCTGAAGTGGCTGGAGCATTTTTCCGATTACAAGGGTTACGATATCATCTTCATGGGGCCGCCCTACCGCACGGAAGAGAACCTGCCGCTGTCCTACAGTATGAGAACGCTCGAGCTGCTGGCCGCGTCCGGCATAGCCTGTCCCGGGGCCATTATAGCTGCGCAGCACCACAACAAGGAGGAGGTTTCCGCGCCGGCCGGGCTGGACCTGTTCCGGCGCGAAAAATACGGCGATTCTTTCGTGGATTTCTTCCGCCCTAAGCCCTAAATGATATTTGACCCGCTGGAACTTAATTACAGCAAGCTCCGCGCCTACCTGGACTGCCCCTTCCTGTACCGCCATATCTACATAGAGCGGAGATTCGCCCCGCCCAGCCCTTTCTCGTCCCTCGGGCTTTCGGTGCACAGGGCGCTGGCCCGCTATCACGCCGGAGGCCGGGACCTCGGCGACCTGCTGATGCACTACGAGGATTGCTGGCTGCACCAGGGCTACGGCAGCGCCCAGGAGAGCATGGAATTTTATAACAGGGGCGCCGCCGTGCTGGAGAACTGGTGGATCTACAGCCAAAGCAACAAGGCCGAGACGATCTACTGGGAAAAACAGTTCGAGTTCCCCTTTGAAAAATGGCGCGTAAAAGGAACAATAGACCGCGTTGACCGGCTGCCCGGCGGGATCGTGGAAGTGATAGACTACAAGATGGGGTTCGAAGGAAAAACCCCGGAAGACGTGGCCGGCAGCCTTCAGCTTTCCATTTACGCGATAGGGCTTTCCCGGGCCCTGAACCTGAAGGTGGGCGCCGTCGGGTATATGGTGCTGACCGGGCCGCATAAGGTGGCCATCCCCTACGATCCGGCCACGGAGAAGGCGACGCTCGACCTGGTGCGCGGGACCGCGGAGAAAATGCTGGCGCTGGATATGTCGCGCAAGGGTTCATGCCGGAAATGCCCGATAAGGGAACTCTGTCCGCAATCGCCCGTTAAAAAGTGGGACGGGACCGGGCCCTGGCCCGGATAGATCCCGCAGGGACCGGAGCAGGCCGGCTCAATTCCTGAACATCCAGAATATTACGGCTCCCAGCATTACCCTGTAGGCCAGGAAGGGGGTAAGCGTGTTCCTTTTCAGCCAGGTCAGCAGCAGGTGTATCGCGCCCAAGCCCACCAGGAAAGCGGAAATTATCCCGGCGGCGAAGGCGGCGTCCAACTGCCCGGTGGAGATATGGCGGGCCTCCAGGATCCCGGCGCCCAGTATTATCGGCGTGCTGAGCAGGAAAGAAATGCGCGCCGCCGCGCTCCGGGTATAACCCAGAAAAAGCGCGGCCATGAGGGTCATGCCTGAACGGGATGCGCCCGGCATCAGCGCCAGCGTCTGCGCAAGGCCGATGAGCAGCGCGTGCTTGAGCGTAAAAGAGTTCTCCGTAAGCGTCTGCCCCGGCTTCCTGTCGGCCAGGTAGATGAACAGCGAGAAAAACACCAGGTTGAACGCTATCCAGCGGGGATCCCGGAAAACGCTCGAGGCAAGGTCGTTAAGCAGAAGTCCCGCTATACCCGCGGGCAGCGTGCCGGCGGCCAGCAGCCAGAGCATGCGGCCGCGCGGTTCTTTCGGGCGGGTTAAGCCGTCCCGCATTATCTCCACCCAGTCTTTGGCGAAGTAAAGCACTACCGCCAGCAGCGTGCCCAGGTGCAGCATCACATCGTAGGTCAGGCCCGGGTCTTTCCAGCCGAAGAGTTGCGGCGCCAGCGCCAGGTGGGCGGAGCTGGAGACGGGCAGGAACTCTCCCGCCCCCTGCAGTAAGCCTAATATTATCGCCTGAAATTCATTCATCTACGAGCTCCGTTCCCGGGTAATAATGCAGGAGTATGGCGCGGTAGTCGAAGCCTTTGCGGGCCATGCCTTCCGCGCCCCACTGGCACATGCCCACGCCGTGGCCGCTGCCGGCGCCTTCCAGTATCACGTAGTCCTTCCCGGTGTATATCCTGAAGAAGGTGCTTCTGACGGCCTGCCAGCCGGCGCGCCGCCCTATGCCGTGGTAGAACTCCGTGGCTGAGATCGAAACGCGGCGCACCTGCGTATAGATCTCGAGTTTTTCCGCGCGCCCTGAAACGCCCCAGGCGGAGATGCGCAGTCCCGTGGCTTCCTCCCCCGCGCTTATCCAGCCGGCGGAGCGGGACAGGCGCGTGAGGCCGGTTAAATATATTTTGGTCTTCCAGTGAAAGCCCGGCGCTATGGAACAATAGGGGGTTCCAGCCGGTCCGTCGCGCACCGGTACCAGGTACGGCCTGTGTTCGAACGGCCAGACGCTTGTCATTTCTGCCGTATGCCCGCCGCAGGCGCTGTGGTAAAAGGTGTCCGCGGGGCTGCCGCGGTAGTAAAGCACCTGGCCGCGCGTGGTATCCACCGCTTCCTGGGCTTTGGGCAGGATATTCCCATGGCCGGAATAAAACTGGCAATGGGCGGAATCGCACATGTTGTAGCCGTCTTTCCTGTGGTTATACATATGCGTTATAGTGTATGTTCTGGCGGCCACGGCCTGCGCCTTGTACGCCTCGGTCCGGGAAAGGTCCCCGACCTCGCCGGAAACCACCCCGGCAAGATATGTTTCCAGCGGGATGGAATTGATTATTTTCAATCTGCCGCTCTGCGCCGAGAAAATTATTTTCCCGCGGTAAAGTCGCCGGGACAGCCCTTTGCCGGAAAGCCAGACGCCATTGCCGTAGGCCGTGGCTTCTATCTTTGCGCCGCCGGTCTTTATATTCGAGTCCAGCGAGACGGACTGGCCGCGCGCGGTTATCCTGCCGCGGCCTGTAAGAAGGCGCTCTCCTATATGGAGTATAGCGCCTTCAGGATCAAGGTTTATGGACGAAAATTTATACTGTGAATAGATGCGCACCGCTATCGGCCGCTGCCCGGCCGCCGTGACTTTATCCTGTGAAAAAGACGGGCCGGGAAGAAACAGGAATATCAACAGAAGAGTATTCAATTGCGAGCCCCGCCCGGGGTATAATGTTCCGTCAAAGTGTTGTCCGGAGAGGGAAAGAAACCCGCCCCTGAAGTTGTTATCCTGGCGAATCCCGCCGGCGACATCGGCAGGTCCGGTCCGGCCAGGAAAAGCCCCGCCAGGCTGCCGAGCAGGGGTTGGTGCCCTACTACAAGTATTCCGGCCCCTTCCGGCAGCGCGGTGTCCGAAAGAACCTTCAGCACCGTTCCCGCATCCCCTTCGCATAAAGCCGGCAGCACCAATCTGCGCGTTCCCGGGAAAAGATCGGCCGCTATATCCGCGGTGGCCGCGGCCCGTTTATACGGGCTGGCTATTATTATCGCGGGGGAGAATCCCTCCCGCTTGAGATGGGCGGCGGATACCCTGGCTTCGGCCAGTCCGACCGCGGAAAGGGGACGTTCGGAGTCGGAGGCCGCGCCGGTTTCCAGCGCGCCGAGCGCGTGGCCATGGCGCAGGAACACCAGGTCGTTCATCATCGTATTTTACACAATTACTGTTCCCGCTGTCCGGAGTAGCGCGGGCCGCGGCGGCACTTGTACCCGGCGGCTATTAATTCTTCTTATCCCGCTGTAAGAGGGTTCCCTTGAGGGGGAACGCTTTTCATTGGAGGGTGCGGGGCGTGCTGTGCTGTATATTAGTAAAGCTAATGAGCGCCCTGGCGGAGCGAAAGCCCCGGGTTTTTCAGGGGAACCAGCGGCGCAACAAGTAATCTATAATACTTAGGCAGCAATGCTAAGCCGTAACGGAGGCCGCGCAGTGAATTATCACATACTCGCAAAGAAAGATCTGGACGGGTTTATTAAAGAACTCGCCGGGAATATGAAGGTGTGCGCCCCTGTAGCCAAAGGGCACAATAACTTCGCTTTTGAGGAAGTTACTTCGGCCGGGGAAATAGCGATAAACTACATTCCCACCATACTTCCTCCCAAGAAGTACTTCATGCCCCAGCGCGAAAAGATGCTGGATTTCGATATCTCGAAGGACAAGCCGGAGGACGCCGCCCCGCTGGAGGCGCCCGAACTGGCCCTTTTCGGGGTGCATACCTGCGACCTGGCGGGCATACAGTGCCTGAACATGGTCTTCTCCGAGAGGCCGCGGGACCACAACTACCTGCGCCGCAAAGAGAATGTCTTTATAATCGGCCTGGAGTGCCTGTCGTATTGCGACGGCAATGCCAGCTGCGCGCTGGTCGGCAATCATTTCCCCAACGGCGGCTACGACCTGTTCTTTACCGACCTGGGCGATAGTTTCATCGTCCATGTGAACACACAGAAGGGCGAGGAACTGGTGGAAGGCATGAGCATGCCGAAGGCCTCTTCCGCCGATCTGGCCGCGCTGGACAAGGTCCGCGAGGCAAAAAAGGCCCTTTTCCATAACGAGATAGGCGTGGGCCCGAAGACGCTGGCGGGGATCTTTGATAAAAGCCTGAAGAGCAAGGTCTGGCAGGATATGGGAAGCCGCTGCGTTTCCTGCGGCAACTGCACCAATGTTTGTCCCACCTGCTATTGCTTCGACATGGCCGATACCATAAACCTGGACATGAAGACCGGTTCGCGCAACCGCACCTGGGATTCCTGCCAGTTCGAGACTTTCGCCGCGGTGGCCGGCGGCGAGAACTTCCGGCCGGAGCGGGCCGAGCGCCAGCGCCACCGTTTCTTCCGCAAGTTCAAATACCCGCTGGACAAGTTCTATCGTCCCTTCTGCACCGGCTGCGGCCGCTGCACGCGCGCCTGCATGGCCAGGATCAGCCTTAAGGATACCCTCAAGGCCCTTGCCGCAGAGACCAACTAAGAGGAGATTTATGACCGAGGAAATAAAGAACTCCAACTGGAAGCCCCGCAAGGGGCAGATCATAGCCGCTAAGCAGATGACGGCCGCCGAGAAGTGGTTCGAGATAAAGCTCGACGACGGCGACCTTGACCACGAGCCCGGGCAGTTCGTGCAGGTGGAACTCTATGGCATAGGCGAAGCGCCCGTCTCCGTCTGTTCCAGCCCCACCAGGCGCGGCTCCTTTGAGCTGACCGTGCGCGCCGCCGGCCGGC
>PEXO01000269.1 GCA_002779045.1 Elusimicrobia bacterium CG08_land_8_20_14_0_20_59_10
AGCAGGCCCAGGTTCTCCGCTCTCACGTTAAAAACCACTCCGTCGGGAGACGCTTCACCGGCTTGCTCCGGGAGGCTTTCTCCGTCCGCCGGCTTATGCTCTAATGCGGGCGCCCCATCCGGCTCAACCGCGGAACCGAGGCCGCCGCCCATTTCCATGCTTATCTTCTGCGGCTGCGCCGAGCCGGCCATGTTGTTGACCGCGCCGGCCATCTTCAAAAATCCCACACCCACTATGATCATGCCTACAATGGCGATAACGGCTATTATCCCGTACTTCATCAGCATGTTCATGGTTTCAGGCGTGTACCAGATCGGCGCAAAGCGCGCCCTCGTCACTATTATTTCATCGCCGCGCGCCGGGTCCATGGCGAAAAGGCCGCTCACTACCTGCTCAACCTTCTGCGCAGAATCCTGGGCTATATCCTCGTTCAGCACTAAAGAGACAATAAGGCGCTTTACCATGGCGGTCGGGAAGATCACTTCGCGCTGCATCTTGCCGCCCGCCCCGTCCGCAGCCGTCGGGTTCAGCCTGGACGCCACGGGGAAACCGGGCAGAAGCTCAGCCGCGACCGCGCCGCCTTCGGCCTTGTTGATGTTAGCCCACTTGAACGGTAGATTCTCTCCGGCGCCGTTGGCCCCCTCGGACGACACATTCTCCTTAACCGAGAAATCTATAGTAGCCTGCACCCCCACCCTGGCCTTGCCGGGGCCCAGCAGGTTAATAAGCACCTCTTCCGCCTTGGTTTCCAGGAACTTTTCGTAGCGCGCTTTCTCTTCCAGGTTTGCCCCCGCGGCAAGCGGCGCCGCCTGCGCGGCCGCGAGTCCGCAGCACAGCGCCAGGACACCGCGGATATAAATGGATGTATGCCGCATGGTTTTGGTCATATCTTCGTAAATCGTAAATCGGCAATCGGCAATCGGGAATAGTTAGAACTTTTTTATAAACGCAGTAAGCATGGCCCCGATGTCGTCAAATAGTTTTTCCGGCTTTACGGCTTCCTCATGTGAAATATAACCGAGTTTTCCCGCGATATGAAACTCTGTTGCGAGTTCGCTTAGCGAACCCCTGGCTATAAAGAGAAATTGCCTAAATTCTACCTTGGTCTGTCTTGCGGCCCCCTCGGCAATATTTGCCGTTACTGAAACAGCGGCCCTTCTCATTTGTGATGACAGCCCATAAAGCTCTTCTTTTGGAAAGTTTTTTGTGATACCGTAGATTTGGATAGAAAGCTCAACAGCTTTCTTCCAAATATCCAGATTTTCGTGCGGTCTCATTCCCCTGCTCCTTTTCTTATCCCCACTATTGCCGATTTACGATTGCCGATTGCC
>PEXO01000094.1 GCA_002779045.1 Elusimicrobia bacterium CG08_land_8_20_14_0_20_59_10
CTGGCGCCAGGACATGTATTCAGGGACTTCGTTCTGCGGGGTGATGGGGTAACCGGCGAAGAAGCGGCAGCCGGCGCGTACTGCGCCTTCGGCCAGGGCTTCATTGCCTTTGATCAGTTTTTTTTCAACCATGGTGCTTTCTCCTATTTGTACACATTTATCGCAAGGTCGGGGCAGATGCGCGCGCAGCTCTGACACGCTATACAGCAGCCTTCCTTGGAGTCCATGGCCGGATAATAGCCGGTCTTGGAGAATGTATCGGATCTTTCAATGCACTTCTTGGGGCAGACCTGTATGCAAAGGTAGCAGCCCTTGCACTTATCCACGATCACTTCCATTTTCGGCATAGGACCTCCGGCGTTATTGTTTCGCGGCTGGCGGGTAAAGCCCGGCGTGATACACAGGCTTCTTGTCGGGCTGCCGGGGGGGCGTAATTCCTGCCGCGGTACCGGCACTGCTAGTCGCGTGCTGCGTATAAAGCCTACTCAAAAAGTATACCAAAATAAGTCCGGGATTTATACCCCCCCCCCGGCCGGCAGAGGCGTCAACCGGCGCCCAGCAGTTCATCGTACAGACTTATAAGCTTGCGGTTCATGCTTGCCGCGCCGAAGCGGGGCAGGCCGGCTACGTCCTTTGACAGGGCCCATTCGCGGGCCGCGCCGCCCATGCGCTTGCGCAGTTTGGGGGCGATTATGAACCTTTCCAGCGCGCCCGCCAGGGCTTTGGCATCCCCCGGCGGCACGCAGACGCCGGTCTTTTCTTCTTGTATCACGTCGGGCAGGCCGCAGACCCGGCTTACCACCACGGGCAAGCCCGCGGCCTGGGCTTCCAGCGGCGCGCGGCCCATTGCCTCGTTCAGTGAGGGCTGTACGTAAACGTCGAACATGGGCAGCAGGGCCGGGACGTCCTCCCGGGGACCGGTAAAGATCACCATCTTCTCTACCCCCAGCTTAACCGAGAGTTTGCGCAGTTCCGGCTCCAGTTCTCCCCCGCCCACTATCACGAACTTCGGGTTGGCGTCCAGGATCTTTCCGCTTAGCAGGGCGGCCGCCCGCAGCAGGTACTCCATGCCCTTTACCGGCTCCAGCCGGCCTACCGTGCCTATTACCGTGTCCCCTGAATGTATGCCGAAGTCTTCGCGCCTGGCGGGGGCGGGGGCGGGCGCCAGGTCCACCCCGCTATGCGCAACGGCCCATTGCTGCGGCCGGCCTATCCCGGCCGCCGTGGATTCCCGCAGCTCGCCGGGGGTAAGGGCTACCAGGCGGTCCGTGAACGTTGCCAGGTACCGCTCCGCCAGCCGGAAGAGAAGGGTCCTGAAAAAACCGTAATAGCCGTAAAGCAGGTGGCCGTGCGGCGTATGTACTATCCGGGCGCGGCGGCCGTGCTCACTGTTCGCAGCCCTGGCGGCCAGGCGGCCCAGCGCCCCGGCTTTCGAGGTGTGGGTATGCACCAGGGCGGGGTTAAGGCGCGCTATTTCCGCTTTCAGCGCCAGGAAGGCCCTGCGGTCCTTACGGGGACAGAGCTCTCGCTGCAGGTCCGGAACCTCCAGGCGCTTTACTTCCGGCGGCAGCAGGGCCAGCAGTCCGGCGGAGCCTTTATGCGGGCCGTACAGCAGCACCACGTCGTAAAGACCCGTTTGCGCCGCGCAGGAGTCCACGGTGTTCCGGCTGGAGCCGCCGGGTTCCAGGCGCGTGATAATATGCAGCACCAGGGGTTTCGGATTCATGCCGGGGGTTTTTGGCGCGCGTCGGCCTGGACGGCGCAGAGGCAGGCGCAGAAGATGAGTATGGCCCCGGAGATGTAGATCCACAGCATAAGGGCTATTATCCCGCCGAAAGCGCCATAAACGGCGTTCAGTGTGGCGTAGCTCCTGAGATAGATGACAAAAAGGGCCTGCGCCCAGTAGAGCAGCGCGGTGGCGGCCAGCGCCGGGAACCAGACTTCGTAAAGTTTAGTGCGCCGGCGCGGGGCCAGCCTGTAAAAGATGGCCAGGCTGAGAAAGACAAGTATCCAGGGCGCGAAGTAAGTCCAGAACCTTTCCGCCCAGGCGGGGATGGAGGCGGTGATATGCGCTTTCTCCCCCGCTATCTTAGCCAGTACCGGCAGGCCCATGCCTATAAGCACGGCCAGCACCATCACGCCCAGCAGGGTCAGGTTCTTAAGCGACAGGCGCCACCAGCGTTCGCCCGTTATGCCCCAGGCCCTGTTCGCGGCCAGCACCAGCGTTCTGAAGAACTGCGTGGCCGCCCAGACCAGCATGAACAGGGCCACCATGCTGGCGGAACCGCGCGCGTTTATCACGTCGGAGATGGTGGAAAAGATATAGTCCCGCATTTCCCCGCTCAGAGGCATCTGTTTCTGCAGCAGCCCTATTATTATGGCCGAAGCCGTGCCGCGATCGGCGAAGGTTGAGGCGGCCGCCACCAGCAGGATAACCAGCGGGAACAGGGCCAAGAAAGCGTTAAAGGCGAAAGCTGAAGTGTATTCTCCGCCGTCTATCTCCACGAACTTGCGCACGGACAGCCGCAGCGCGTTCCGGAGCCGGGCGGAGTGATGGCGGAGCTTTTTCATCATCGTCGGACAAAGCGGCACCGGGAAAGTATTCTCCCGGCGCCGCGGCAACCGTGGCCGTCAGTTCAGTTTCGCGTACTTTTCGGCTTCGGCGCCTTCCTTGGCTATGCCCAGTTTCGCCAGCAGTTCCCTGGTGGGGATGCCGCGCTGGTCGTAGCCGCGCTGGTCATAGTAATGCTGCAGCAACTGGTCGTACTTTTCGGTCTCCAGGTGCTTGCCGGCGATGGGGCCTTCCGTGTCGGCATTAGCGGGGTCGAACCAGACGCCCGGGGGATAATCGCCTTTGCGCGTGGCTTCGGGGAATTCCCGGATGTAGTGGAGCTTTATCATGCCGTAGATACGGTCGGCCAGCTGCCACATATCGTCCAGCGTCCAGTTCAGGCCGGTGGCCAGGTTGAAATACTTAGGGTAATTGTCCAGTTTCCAGCCCAGCTCTATCCAGGGGAAACGGCAGGCCACCAGGGATTCGAACATGCCGCCGCGGATGCGCTGCAGTTCTATTACCTTGGCCGCCTTCTCGGGGCCGTAGGATTCGCGGGTGCTGTTCTTCAGCTCAAAGGTGATTATCCACGCTTCCCGGTGATGCGCCCCTATGGCCGCCACGCCGAAAGAAAGTGCCTGGCCGGGGATGAACTTACAGTTATAGGCCGCCAGCTCAAGGCCCTTGACCTGCATGGCATAGGCTTCGGAGTTGTGCCCGAATTCCTTAGCCATGCGCAGCGAACCTTCGGCCAGGAGGTTCCCCACCTTCCCCTCGCGCCGCGCGGCCAGGCCCAGCAGCTCTTTAGCCCGCTCGGCGTCGCCGAACTTAAAGCTGCCTTCCACGGCGCCGCGCGCTATGGCGTCGGCATAGAAGCTCAGCGTGCAGCCGGCGGACATCGTGTCCAGGCCGTATTCGTCGCAGAGATAATTCAGTGAGCCGACCTGGTCGAGCTCGAAGATATTGAGGTTGGAGCCCAGCAGGGCGACATTTTCGTAGTCAAGTTCGGACTCGTGTTTCTCTTTGTCGTGGATGGTTATGCCGCATTTCATGGTGCAGCTGGGGCAGCCATAGGTGGCTACGCGGGCCTTGTCCAGCCTTTCACCATCTATTTTCCAGGCGTCGGGGTGGCTGGTTTTGCGGAAGTTCTCCACGGGCAGGCCGGCCACTTCATTACACCAGGCCAGTACGCCGGTGGTGCTCTGCCTGGACCAGCCGGACTTCCGGTCCAGCTGATGCACTTCTTTCAGATCACCTATGCCAATTTTTTTCAGCTCATCGGGATCGGCCTGCGGGATGGGCTTGGTGCCCTTCACCACTATGGCCTTCAGGAGCTTTGAGCCCATCACCGCGCCCATGCCCGGCCGGCCGCCGGCGCGCCCTTCCATGCTGCGTATCACGGCATAGCGCACCATATTTTCACCACCCAGGCCGATGTTCAGTACGCCGGCGTTCTTGCCGTATTTGCCGTAGATCCATTCATTACAGGCATAAGTCCCCTTGCCCCAGATCTCTTCCGCGCCCAGGAACTCCACCTTGTCGTCGTCGATATTGAGCAGCATGGGTTTTTCGGCTTTACCTTCTATTATCATGGCGTCATAGCCGGCTTTGCGGAGCTGATCGGAAACCCTTGTCCCCAGGTTCCCGTCGCCGTAGAAGCCCGTCAGGGGCGATTTGGCGGCCACTACGCACTTGCCGGTATTCGGGGCCGGGATACCGGAGATGGGCCCGAGGGCCACCACCAGTTTGTTCTCCGGGCCGAGGGGGTCTATGCCGGGTTTCAATTCGTCGAAAAGGATCTTTACCGCGAAGCCGCGCCCGCCCACCCAGGTCCTGGCGAATTCTTCGCTGAAGCTTTCTTTTTTCCAGGTTTTGTCGCTTAGGTTTACCCTGAGAATATTGCCGGTCCATCCTTTCATGTTAGTTCCTCCGCGCCGCGGGATTTAAGTAAATTGCAGGGGATAGTTTATAAGAAAACGCGCGTATCTGACAAGCCTGCCTGCGCCATTCGGGTCAGACCCCGAGTCTAACCCCATTCCGTTCTTTAAAGGCGTATATGAGCGACAGGCCGGCGGCGTCCGTAAGCAGCGGCGGCTTTCCGGCTTAAGAGGCCTGTCCTGTATACGTAGAGGTTAAGGCCTCCGGATGCCGCATATGCTCCAGGGCCGTTTCGCGGGTGATGACGCCCTTGGAAAAAAGGTTCTTGATGGAGATATCTTTCGAGATCATCCCGTGCTTTATCCCGGACTGGATAACATCGTTGATGGCGTCCAGCTTGTTCTCGCGGATCATCTGGCGCACCGCAGGCGTGCTCACCAGTATCTCGCAGGCCACAACCACGCCCTTGCCGTCGGCACGGGGCAGAAGCTCCTGGGAAATTACCGCCTCCAGGCAGGAGGCCAGCTGATCGCGCAGGATCTCCTGCTCCAGCGCGGGCACGGCCGATACCAGGCGCTGGGCGGTGGTAGCGGCGTCGCGGGTGTGCAGGGTGGTCAGCACCAGGTGCCCGGTCTCGGCCGCCACCATGGCGGCGTGGATGGATCTTTCATCGCGCAATTCACCTATACAAAGAACGTCCGGGTCCTGGCGGATGGAATCCATGATCCCCATGGCGAAGGACGGAGTGTCCGTCCCCACTTCGCGCTGCACGAAAACTGAATGACAGGGGTTGAAAATCGTCTCGACGGGATCTTCGATGGTAATGATCTTGCTGGGGCGCCCGTCCTTGTTGATGCAGTCCAGCATGGCCGCCATGGTAGTGCTCTTCCCGCTGCCCGTCGCCCCGGTGACAAAAATGATGCCGGACTTCCGGACGGCCAAAGTGCCGACGATGGGAGGCAGGCCCAGGACGGAGAGGGGATAGGTCTTCTGGGGGAGGATGCGGATGGAAGCGCCTACCGTGCCCAGGGCCTTGTAGATGTTGAAGCGGTAGCGGCTAGCCCCGATGGTGTGGCCGCTGTTGACGCGGCTGTCCTTTTCATAGACCTCCCTTTGGGCCTCGGTCATGTAAGGGTCAAGAAGTTTTTGGATAGTCTCGGAGCTTAGCGGCGGAAAAGGCAGGGCCTTGATGACGCCCGCGATACGCGCTATCGGCGGGATGCCGTGCATAAGATGCACATCCGAGCCGCCGTATGAAGCCACGCTCGCAAGAAGGACCGAAAGTTCGTATTCTGTTATAGCCATAGGGAGAGAATATCACTTCCTGCCCGTCAAAATCAAATTCGATCCCCCCGCTGCGCCTGCCGCAAGCCGCCGGCAGCATTGTGAAAGCAAAAAACGGGACCCGGGGGGCTTACCCCCGGGCCCCCTCTTTTTACCTGTTCCCGTGGTTCTCCTCAAGCGGAATATAGGTGACCGGCGGGGTGTGCTTTTTCAGCAGCTTCCTGGAGCCGGGCCCCAAGTGCCGGAACACCTGCGCGGTAACGGCCAGCCCCTGCGAGGCAGTAAGCGCGGCGATGTTCACCGTTTTCCCGTAAACATCGAAGCGTTTATCCGCTGCGGTACCGAACGACCCGCAGACCGCGGGGCCCAGATGCGCCTTTATGGTATGGCGCATGGGAATACCGCGTTGCTTAAGCCAGGCATCCCCGGAACCTTGCAGGTCCAGCATGGCTTGCACGGCCGCATCGGCCCTGTCTTCGGGGAACACGACATCATCGCGTCACCGATGAACTTCAGAAGCGCGGCTATAATACGCTGGGCGTGGTGCTGGCCGACCCGGTTACCATGGACGCCCGTCCCATAGACGGCCATAACCGTATCCAGGGGATCTTGGGAATGCCCATTATCGTGAATTATTGCCAGAGCCTCGACAGGCCCCGCTGCGGCTTTACGGTGGGACGGCCGGTGGCCGGTGATAATGTTTTTAACATCCACACCCGGCGTGCGGACGATCATGCCAAGACGGACATAGTGCATAAAGCCGACATCATAGGAAATTTTCGGGACCTTTTCGGGAATTACGGCCATCCCATGACCGGTAAAAAGATTAGTGATATGCGCCGCAAGCTCGCGCTCATCGCCCGGGATTCGCAAACGCTGAGGGAGGTTTCCTTCGCCCCCGGCAAGATCTGCCCCGAGCCGGTCTGGGCCGGGACCTGCCGCGGCAATGACCCGGACTTCCGCCGGGTACAGCCGGGCGGGGTCTGCACCAGGAACTGGCAATGCGACAATTACGGCGCGGGCTGCCGGGCGGGACGCTGCCTTCCCATATGAGCGCGGAAAGCGCGCTGCGGCGGCGGTTACCAAATGTATGTTTTTGTTATCAGGCCGGGAGTAGACCGAAAGACTCCGGGCCTTTGAACGCAAGGCCCCTGCTAAACAAGCGCGGGAGC
>PEXO01000350.1 GCA_002779045.1 Elusimicrobia bacterium CG08_land_8_20_14_0_20_59_10
AGAAAGTCCAGTTTTTTCTTAAAGAGGGAATAGGAGCCCCGGCACCCCAGGTGGCGGTGGCGCACCGGGTAAAAGGCCACTTTCAGGCCCTTGCGGCGGAAACCAAGGGCCCAGTCCTTATTCTCAAGCTCGATAAGGTAAAACTCGTCGAAAAGGCAGCCGTCCACCAGCGTGGAGCGTCTGGCCAGCGAAATGGTGGGGGACCAATCGCATTCCTTAAGGAGGCCGGGATCGTCCGGCGCCGGGATATCCCGCGGGGAGCGGTCTATGTACTTCGCCTCGCTGCCGCCTACCATGCCCACGTCCCGCCTTGTCTCCAGCACCTGTTTCAGCTTGGTGTACCAGTCCGGGTCCTCCATAATGACGTCATCGTGTATGAACGCCACATAAGTTCCTGCGGACAGCGCAAAAGCCTCGTTGCAGGTCTTCGAGATCCCGCCGTACGGCGTGGCCTGGACCACACTCAGGCGCGGGATGTGTTTTACCCGCTCCTTTACCCCGTCCAGCACGGCGCGTTCGCCATTGTAGGCCAGGAGGAATTCCGCTTCCGCGGCGGTATTATCCGCTATGCTCCGGCAGGAGCGCACGAAATCGTCGTGGTTGGCCAGGGTGGGGATTATTATGCTCAACTCCATATCAGCAATGGTAGCAAAAGACCGGGGAAAAAGTGTAGCGGCGGCGAATTTCCTTTTTTGACGCCGTATAATTTCGTAAAATCTAATATATGAAAATCAAATCGTTCAATGTCATTCCCAACCTTCCTGAGAATCTCAAAGCGCTTGACGAGCTTTCCACCAATATGTGGTTCACCTGGAACTGGGACGCCATCATGATGTTCGTGGGGATAGACGATGACCTGTGGCACCGCTCCCATCGCAATCCCAAGTGGATACTGGGCACGCTGGCTCCCGAAAAGCTGGAGGCCATCAGCCGCGACGATAATTTTCTCGGGAAGCTGAACGAGATAAAGAGCAAATTCGAGAACTACATGGCCTTCAAGGACACCTGGTTCGCGAAGACCGCCCAGGACCCCGACAAGACCATGCAGGTGGCCTATTTTTCCATGGAGTACGGCATAGGCGAGGGGCTGCCGATCTATTCCGGCGGCCTGGGGATGCTGAGCGGCGATCATCTTAAGTCCGCCTCCGACCTGGGCATGCCGCTGGTGGGCGTGGGGCTGCTTTACCGCAAGGGCTATGTGCAGCAGGTGCTCAACCGCGACTGCTGGCAGGTGGAGCGCTATCCCGAGAACGACTGGTACAATATGCCGGTGCAGATAGTGAAGGACGCCGCGGGCAAGCCGCTGCGCGTCGAAGTGGAATTTGCCGGCGAGAAGGTCAAAATAGGCGTCTGGCAGGTGCCCGTGGGCCGGACCTCTCTTTTCCTGCTGGACACCAACCTGCCGGAGAATTCCCCGGAGACCCGGACCATAACGGAACAGCTTTACGGCGGCGACCGCGAGAACCGCATACGACAGGA
>PEXO01000037.1 GCA_002779045.1 Elusimicrobia bacterium CG08_land_8_20_14_0_20_59_10
GTTAAGCGGGTCGGGCCGGGCACCCGGCGGCAAATGTATGGTATGACGATCGTATTGAGCCCGACGCTCAAGAATTTCAAGGGGCGGCGAGATCTTTATTTTTTTCGGCTATAAGGGCGGCAAGTTCGTCTATCTGCGCAAGGTCCGCCTCCGTCGGCATTCCTTTTACTATAACCGGCTTGAGCAATTCCGCCTTGAGGTTGGGGATAAGCCCGGCTATGGCTTCCAGCACGCGGCCGCCCCAGCCGAAAGAACCTATAACAGAGACGAATTTTGCCTTGGGCCGCAGGAGATTGGCCAGGTAGGCGGCATAAGCGGCCTTGGGATGCGGGCCCGTCAGAACGGTGGGCGTTCCTATTACTATGGTGGAGGCGTCCACAAGGGCCATGGCCACGCGCCCCTCGTCCAAGTGGTCCAGGTTCAACTTCTCCACGGAAACGCCGGCCTCCTGCAGGCGGCTTACAAGACGGTTCACCAGCATATAAGTGCTGCCGTGCATGGAGATATAGGCCACCACGGCCTTTTTGCGCGGCTCGCTCACGGCCCAGTCCCGGTAGATATCGAAGATGAACTTCGTATTGCGGTGCACGGGGCCGTGGCTGGGCGCTATAAAGGAGATATCATAATTAGAGAGTTTTTCCAGGTGGCCTTTTATATTGGAGCGGAACGGCATCATTATTTCGGCGTAGTAGCGCTTCATGGGCTCGCACACCAGGTGTTCTTCCGAGAACAGCTCCCCGCTGGCCAGATGCGAGCCGAAGAAATCGCAGGAAAAAAGGAGTTTATCCTCGCGCAGGAAGGTCACCATGGTCTCCGGCCAGTGCACCCAGGGCGTGTAGATGAACTCCAGGGTCCGGCCGCCCAGCTGCAAAGTTTCCCCGTCCTTCACCTCCATGAACTTTCCGGCCGGGAGATGCAGGTGCGTCATGAGCAGCTCTTTGCATTTCGGATTGGTCACCACCTTTGCCTGCGGGTATTTTTCCAGCAACAGCGGGATGGACCCGGAATGGTCCTGCTCGGCGTGATGCGCGATAATGTAATCTATCTTCTTTTCGTCTTGCAGGTAGTCGAAAAGCTCGGCCGCCTTTTCCGGGTCGGCCGAATCCAGAAGCGCGGTCTTTTCGGAACCTTTTACCAAATACGCGTTGTAGCTTGTCCCCTGGGGCAGGGGTATCAGCGAATCAAAAAGGCGGCGGTTGAAATGATTCACCCGCAGGGAATATACGTTCTCGGTTATCTTTACGGGTTTCATTCAGCCTCCTAAGGGCATCTTTTTTTAACCTCCGGATACGGGCGGAAATATATGCAGTATATTCCCATCCTTCACCGGCGCCAAAGCGTGGTATAAAACATGACGGTTATTTTTGCCATAGGTCCGGCGCTTAGGAAGCGTAACGAAATAACTGAAGCATTTGGCTGGCCGATTTTGGGCTACACCGAAGTGGCATGAAGCGA
>PEXO01000095.1 GCA_002779045.1 Elusimicrobia bacterium CG08_land_8_20_14_0_20_59_10
CTCCGACCTGGTGCTGGACAGGATACTGGGGATAAAGGACCTGCGTAAATCCGACCGCGTGGATTTCGTGGGCGGGATACGCGGCCTGGGGGAGCTTGAAAAGCGGGTAGACTCGGGCGAGATGGCCGCGGCCTTCGCGCTGTTCGCCACCTCGCTGGACGAATTGATCTCGGTGGCGGACGATAACCAGGTGATGCCGCCGAAATCCACCTGGTTCGAGCCGAAACTCGCGGATGGAGTGGTCTCCAACCCGCTTTTGTAGTATTATTAAGAAAAGAGGTGCTAATGGGAAAATCACAACTTGGCGTCATAGAGGGTTTTTACGGTGAACCGTGGAGCTGGGGGGAGCGTTCAGGTTATGTCTCCTTCCTCAAGCAGCACGGCTTTTCTTTTTATATCTACGCTCCCAAGGCGGACGCTTTCATGCGCAAGAAATGGCGCGAACCGGCGCCTCCCGTCATAGAGGAGAAGCTTGCCAAGCTTTCCGTTCAGTGCCGCTCGACCGGGGTCGAATTCGGCGTAGGGTTCAGCCCGTACGAGATCTACCTGTCGCCGTTCGACCTCGACGTTAAAAAGCTGCTCCAGAGCCGCCTGGATATGTTCAACCGCATAGGCGTGGACAAGCTGGGCGTGCTGATGGACGACATGAAGGGGGATATCCCCGGCCTGGCCGCCAAACAGGTGGAGATAGTGAACTGGATGGCGGCGCGCTCCAGCGCGAAGCAGATAGTTTTCTGCCCCACCTATTATTCCGCGGACCCGGTGCTGGAAAAGCTTTTCGGCAGGATGCCGGAGGGGTATTTCGAGAAGCTCAATGCCGGCCTGGATAAAAAGGTGAGCATGTTCTGGACGGGGGAACAGGTCTGCTCCAAGGCCTATACGGAGGAGCATTTGCGCTCCATCTCTGAAAAACTCGGCCGCAAGCCCGTGCTCTGGGATAATTATCCCGTCAATGACGGGCCGAACATGTGCAAGTTCCTGCACCTCAGGCCCTTCACCGGGCGTCCGCCGGAGATGGGGCAGTGGCTGGCGGGGCACGCGGTCAATCCCATGAACCAGGCTGTCCTTTCTAAAATAGTGCTGCTCACGCTTGCCGCCTCCTGCGGGCAGGGGGCCAAGTATAATCCTGAGAAGGCCTTCCGGAAGGCCGCAGCCATGGTTACCTGCCAG
>PEXO01000378.1:0-904 GCA_002779045.1 Elusimicrobia bacterium CG08_land_8_20_14_0_20_59_10
TGCCATTGTCGGCCAGCGTCAGCCCGGCCGCTTCAGCCAGGGCCGCATTGTCCAGCTTGGCCACTCTGCCGCCGCTCACAAGATAAACCCTGCGGCCATCATATATCGCCCTGGCGCCGGGCGCCATGGCCAAAGTGCACTCCGCCGAGGCGGCCGCCCCGGCGGCGGAGCAGTAGCGCAGGACCTCGCTTTTAACGGCGGTTTCGGCGGCATAGTATTCAGCCAGGTAGACTACGGAGCGCGGCGGGTGAGAAGAGGCGGTGTAAGTCCGGGAAGAGCTGTCCATAAGATATGCATAAGCGCTCATGGGGATATTCCACTTGCCGGCGTCGGGACAGGCCTCCCACCGGCCCCCGGAGGAAAGGCATTGCGGGCCGGAAGACGGCGCGGGCGCGGGGACCGGCGCCTTCAACACCGAGGCGGCCCTGCCCAGCTGGGCGAAAGCCGACAGCACGGCGGCATCCGCGTTCGCCGCCGCCAAAAAGGTACAGATAAAAAATGTCAAACTCTTTTTCATTCTCTGAAGTTCTCCCGTTCGTTCTATATAACAAATAGAGCAATTTTTATGCCACCAACAGCGGGAAATAGGGTTTTGTGGCTTTCATTGGTAAAACAAGGTTTCTGTTAGGGTTAGCGGCAGGCTATAATGGCAAAAAGATTTTCATTTGAAAATATTTATTTTCAAATAAAAATCTCTCCTATGAGAAAGCCCCAACCCGGATAGTTTCAAATGAAAATATCCTTATATTCCAAGCTCTTTTTGATGAGTTTTTGGGGCTATTTTGGCCGAACAAGGCTTTATATGCCTGTCTTGGGACCGAACGGCGGTTCTTTACCGGACACTTTAAGCCATGCCAGATGGGCGAATTTTTCCGGGTTGTGGCCGGTGGCCATGGTCAGGCCG
>PEXO01000378.1:1115-2244 GCA_002779045.1 Elusimicrobia bacterium CG08_land_8_20_14_0_20_59_10
TGTCGTCGTCCAGGAGGACTGTGAGCCGGCCGGGCGGCCGGACGGCGGCGGAAGGCGCGGCAACCGGCGTCGGAAGCTCTATCGTGACCTTTGTGCCGGCGCCGGGCTTTGAATCTATCTTAAACACACCGCCCCGGCTTTCCACCGTGGTGCGGGCATGGTAAAGGCCAAGGCCCGTGCCGCCGGCTTTACCGTGCGTTTCGCCCTTATTACCGAGTTTCGCCAGGATCTCGGGCGGAATGCCTTTACCATTGTCGGAAACTTCCAATACGGCCTTGCCTCCGGACTCGGATAGTTTTAGCGTTACCGTTCCGCCCTTTTCAAAAGCTTCCACGGCGTTGTTCACAAGATTGGAGATCAGGCGCTGGAATTCTTTGGGGTCCACGGAGGCTTTTAGCTCCTCCGCTCCGGGGTCAAACACGAATTTCACGCCGGCCCTGTCTTTATGCTGCGATCGTTTTTCCGTCAGGACCTGTTCGATAAGCCCGCGCAGTGCGCAGACTTCCGTTTTCCTCGCCGCTGCTCGCGGCTGCGCCGCGGCGTCCTGCGGCTGTCCCCCCGCTCCGGGCGCACGGTAGCGCGCGAGCAGGTCGTCGGCGATACCTTTCATGCGGGACACCGCGCCGTCTATAAGCACGCGCTGCTGCGCCGGGATGTCCAGACCTTGCGCTGCGGCCCCCAGCGCGGCCAACGGCGAGCGTATATCGTGTGCCACCTGCGCGGCCAGGTCCGCAGTGGCCTTTGAAACGGCCAGTTCGCTCTCCAGCCGCGAGGCGCGCTGGAGCACCTCGGCAAGGCGCCCTATTAAAACAGCGAAAGGCGTGCTGCGCAGACCTGCCGGCAGTGACTGGATACTACGCTGTATTGAATCCTGAATTTTAGAATGCTCGCCGGCGGCTGCAAGAGTATTTGTCTCGTCCACGCAACGCTCTATGCTGAATATCGTTTTTATCGCCCCGATGTTGGAAAGAACCAGCAGGCCCATGAAGAAAACCACCACGGTTATAAACAGAACATAGTTCTGCCCGAGGACAGCGGAGTTAACGTCCACCAGGTCTATCACGTATTCCAACCGCCCCAACTCGGCCCCGTTAGATATAAACGGCACTTTGCGCGCAAGTTGCGTGCG
>PEXO01000085.1 GCA_002779045.1 Elusimicrobia bacterium CG08_land_8_20_14_0_20_59_10
TATCCTCCTTATTAAAATGCCACAAGGTAGTAAAGGCCTATGGCCGGCCGGGCATAGTGCCCAGCAGGCATATAGGTACGCTATTGTTCAGCGTGCTTTCGGGCCTATGCGCGTATGGGTCCAATAACTTTTGTCCTTTCCCCATTAGGCGCATCACAAGAAAGGAAATATAGGACATACTATTACCAGTAAGAGATAGCCAATAAAAATGTCAGGGAGGAAAAAAGTGAAAATATTACTCAGCCTGGCCCTTGCGGCCATACCCGCGGCAGTTTCAGCTCAGACAGTCTCGAATACGCTCGGCCTGGTGCAGGACCTGAGCGTTTCTGCGGTTTCCAGTTCGAACCTTAAGAAGGCGCGTGAGGATTCCGGCAAGCCGTTCAACGGGGACCATAACAATCCCGGCCATAGCGGCAATCCCGGCCACGGGAATCCCCCGGCCAATCCTCCCGGCCATAGTAACCCCGGCAACCATAACAACCCGGGCAACCATAATAACCCCGGCAATCATGTCAAT
This sequence comes from Elusimicrobia bacterium CG08_land_8_20_14_0_20_59_10, assembly GCA_002779045.1. Classification (GTDB taxonomy): domain Bacteria; phylum Elusimicrobiota; class Elusimicrobia; order Elusimicrobiales; family UBA9959; genus UBA9959. The sequence goes on from PEXO01000085.1 coordinate 518, forward strand.
CCCGGCAACCATCCGGTGCAGCCCCCGGTGGTGATCCCTCATAACCCGTACGGTCCCGGTTATAATGATCCGTTCCACCCCGGATATAATGATCCGTTCTACCCCGGTTATAATGATCCCTACTACCCGGGCGGCTATTATCCCGGTTCCGGCCATCACGATACGGTGCCGGTCGTTTCCGGTCCCATGAGCGCCGGTGCCGTGATCATAGGTGTGATCGCCGTGGCGGCGCTGGTGCTGCTGCTGGTCCTGCTCTGAGACTGACCCGCAGGCTTAAGAACGTCCCCCGTTGCCCGGGGGACGTTTTTTTGCGTCGTTTTGCTGTAAAGGTATAATGCGGACTACCGCGCCGGGCTACTTCGGCGACAGCATTCTTTTGACGGTGCCCAGAACGGTCTCCACCCTGACGGCGGAGATGGGCGCGCCGGGGGGGGAGAGAACGGCGAAGGGGCGGTTGGGGGCGTCCAGCCATTCGGCCGCGCGGCGCTCTCCGCGGCCGTCATGGTCGCTCATTACGCAGGCATAAGGGCGGCCGCACATGTGGAAGATGTGCGCGGGGCCGCAGTCATTGCCCACGGCGCCGGCCGCTGCGAAAGCGGCCGCCGCCAGGTCGGGCAGCGCCGCGCCTGAGAGTATGCGCGACCTGGGGGCCGGGCCGGAGGCCAGGATCTTTTTTTCAAGTCCCGCCTCCTGCGGACCGAGTATCCATAAAAAATTCAGTTCCGCGTCCAGCGCGGCCAGCTTTCCGCACAGCTCAAGATAGTTGTCCTCTCCCCAGCGCTTGAAGTCCCCGGCGCCGCCGCCGGGAAGCACCGCCAGCGTACGGCCCCATGACGTCGTGGACAGCTTAGCGCGCGCTGCCGCCTCCCGGAACCAGCCGTCCAGGGGAACGTTCCCCGCCGCCGAGGCCTCCAGCAGCAAGGTCAAATATTTGCGGGCCCGGTAGATGCCGCTGTTCTGCGGAACAATGTGCGAGTACAGGAGCCGCCCCAGCCAGGAATGATAGCCGGCGGAGTGCGGTAACCGGCAGGAAGCCACGGCCAGGTCCAGTCCGCGCGAGGCGGGGCGCAGCACGAACACCAGCTGCGGAGCGATGCCCAGCAGCGTGCGCCTTATGCCGGAGAAACTCCATTTGTAAAGGACGAACTCATCGGCGGCCCCGGCCCGGGCCAGCAGTTCCATAGCAGGGGCGGGCGAGAGAACTACCAGCTTCGCGCCCGGGTAGACCCGGCGCAGGGCGTGCAGGAAAGGGAGATGCACTATGATGGCCCCGAAAAAAGGCTTCTTTTCCAGGAAGACCGCTATGGTCTTCACATCCGTGCGCAGGGGCGGCAGGAAACCGGCCAGGGAGTCCGAAGCGGCAGCCGTCATATAAAAATACAGTCTCTCATATTTTTGCGCGTCCCGGAATTACGCTCCGCGCTCTTTTTGCTATTATAGCGAATAACCTGCGCCTGACACCGGTCCATAACAGTTGACAGTAAATGTGCGGGTGTATTATCATTTGAACAGGCCTTCTTAACGGGTAAGCGTTATTTTTGGGATGCCATATGAAAAGACTGGTCGTTTTTATAATTTTTTTCTCTTTCTTCTGCGGGATCGTCTTTATCCTTGTGCGCCAGTCCAAGGCGGCCGCCGTGCGCGGGGTGCTTAGCTTTAAAATGGCCAAGCTGGTTTCCGAATGGGACGCGCAGGGGGTTACGCAGGCGTACCGGAAAGTTACCATGGTGGTGAGCGACACGGAAATAATAGACCCGGTGGTGAACTTGTCTTTGCAGGACTCGCTCGACGGCGCGGCTGAGCCGTCCGGCTGGGGCGGGGAGATGACGCAGGCGGAGAAGGGGCCGTCGGCCTGGAAGAAGCTGTCCTCACGGATGAACCGGACTTTTTTCCGGGGCAGCATGGCCGTGGTCGGGAATACGGAATTCTCCGGGGCTTTTTCCGGCGTGCCCGATACGCTTATCTGGTGCCACCGGGGAACCGCGACCGTCAGCGAAGAGGAGATGGAGCGCGAATTCGTCAAGGCCGTTCTTAAGGCGAGCGAAGCCGGAGCCGAGGTGAGGATAGTTACGCACGGGTATTCCGCCGCGCCGGCCCTGAAAGCCGTTAACAGTCTGAAAGATGTTACGCGCGCGGGGCGGGGGGTGTTCGTAAGCCGGCTGGTGGCCGTTAATATGAACAGGGCAAAACTGCGAAAGCTGGACCCGGTATATTTCAGGGATTTTACCCGCATGAGGAACCTTAATGAATGGGTTAATATCTGGCCGCCGCCGTCGGGGGGCGGGGCCAGGAATGTGGAGATCCTCAGCCCGTCAAGCGACGGAGTTAAATATTCCAGCTACGAGATCTTACAAGCGCTGGGTGTGCGGGAGCGGGTTTCCATAAGGGAGATAGCGCAGCTGGCAAAAGAGCTTGTACAGAACGTTCCCGCCATGGAGCAGACGCTGGCATATTGGAAACAGGCCGCCGCCGGGGTTCGAAATGGAACGGCGCCGGCGGATACCGGCGGGCCGAAAGGCCGCGACTACCAGCGGGAAGCGCCTGAAGAAGAGTTCCCCGCCGGCGGGAAACCCCCTCCCCGGCTGTAGCCCTCCTTTTTCGTCCGCCCGGCGGTTCCTATTTTGCTAGTATTACCAAAACAGGTTGGCAGGAGGCACTATGGAACCCAACGAGAACATCGAGCAGGCGGCTGCTATGCCGGTAGTGCCGGAGCCCGCGCCGGCCGCGGAAAAATATGCCGGTTTCTGGATAAGGGCACTGGCGATCACCCTCGACGGGGTGGTCCAGGTCTTTCTCGGGGGTTTAGCGGGGCTGGTTCTCGCCCTTTCCCTGCCGGGCGGCACGAACAACACATTGTATACCGCGGCCGCTACCGTTCTGGGGGTGGCTTATTATGTCGGGATGCACGGGGCTTATGGGCAAACCCTGGGCAAAATGGCGTTCAATATTAAAGTGCTGCAGGCTTCGGGCGAACCGCTGGACTACGAGACCGCCTTTGTGCGCTGGCTGGGCACCGTTGCGAACATGTTCACCCTGGGCATAGGTTATTTAATGGCCGGTTTTAAGAGCAATAAGCGCGGTTTACACGACGTGATAGCGGGCACGAAAGTGGTCTATATCGGCAAACCCAGCACGGCGCTGGTGATAATAATGTCGCTTTTCTTCTTCGGGGGGTTCATTATCCTTCCCATTGGGGCGGCCATAGCCATCCCCAAGTTCGCCGGGCTGTCGAGCAAAGCGAAGGAAGGTGCTACGAAAGGAAGTCTCTCGTCTCTCCGTTCCGCCCTGATGATCTATTACGGCGAAAGTGAGGGGAAGTTCCCGGCCTCGCTGGAAGAATTGACCCGTGACGGCAGATCTCTCAAAGCGATACCGGCATGTAAATGCCCCCCGCATCACCCGGCTTCGAACGAGGTTGTGACCATTACCGAAAGCGACGGGGAAAACCTGGAAGTGTTCCTGAGCGACAGCGGCAAGTGGATCTATATGGCCGATCCTGAAAGCAAGGACTGGGGGTCAGTGATGGTCGACTGCAACCACAAGGACAGCAGGGGCCAAAAAAAGTGGTATGAATACTGACCCCAGCGACTTCCGCCCCGCGGTTTGAAGGCCCGGCAGCCGCTTTCCGGTTACTTTTCTTTTTCGAATACCAGCAGGGTTTCCGCGTGCGGCGTGTTGGGATAGAAATCAAAGCCGGCCGAGCGGATTATTTTATATTTTTCAAGGAAGAAGGCCGCGTCCCTGCCCTGCGTTATGGGGTTGCAGGAAAGATAGATTATCCGTCCGGGCAGCAGTTCCATTATCCGCTTTATCACCTTGTTGTGCAGGCCCGCGCGCGGCGGGTCCAGCACCAGTATATCCGTGCCGTCGAAAAGCCCTTCGGCTGTCTTTTCCGAGAGGGAACAGACCATCTCGAAATTGGAAGCGCCGTTGGCCTGCGCGTTGAGCGCGGCGTACCTGGCCGAGTTGGCGGAGGATTCCACCGCGATCACTTTGTCCGCCAGGTCGCGCAGCGTAAGGCCTATCACTCCTACGCCCGAATAAAGGTCCGTGAGCCTGGCGCATTTGAAGGCCGCGCCGCGTATCTCTTCCAGCGCTTTGGCGAACAGCTCTACGTTGTTCTGGAAGAAGCAGTCGAAGCCGTAGGAGAATTTGCCGCCGAGTATTTCTTCCGTCACGAAGTCGTTGCCCCAGGCCTTTACTATCCCGTCCACCTGGCTGACCGAACTGACCGGATCGGAATAAACAGCCAGGAAACCGTCCAGGCCTTCAAGCTTCATCCCGGGCAGGTCGATGTCCCGGCGCTTCAGGTAAAGGGCGGCCACGCGCGAGCCGGGATTCCCGGCTTCACGTATTATGAGGGTCTTCAGGTCCGCGGTTGAGAGGTTAAGGCCGTTGATGACCTTCAATATCCTGTCCGCCGCGGCGTTGGCCTCCGGGCTTATCAGCGCGCAGCCCGCGGGCAGCAGGTACTTTTCACGGTAGTTCCCGCGCTTGTGGAAAGCAAAGGAAAGCTTTCCCGGCTCTCCTGCAAAGCCGTATTCTATCTTCGTGCGGTAGCCGAAGGTCTTTTGCGCGCCATAGAACTTGTCCAGCCGGATGGTTTCCCTGGTGGTCTGGTAAAGCAGGTCCTCTATCAGGCCCTTCTTCGTTTCGCACTGGAAAGCGTAGTCCATCACCTGCCAGGGGGAGCAGCTCAGGTAATGGTCTTCCACCGGCGGGATCCGTTTAGGGGAGGGGACCAGGATCTCCAGCAGTTCCGCCTCGATAAAATTGCGCTTCTCTATTACCGTCCTCACCCTGGCGGTCTCGTCGGGCAGCACTCCGTAGCAGAACACCACCTTGCCGTCCGAACGGCCGAGGGCTTTTCCTTCTCCCACTATTTTCTTGAACTCGACGGTCAGTTCGCGCATAAAAATCCTTAATACCCCGGCATATTTTTTATATACTACAATAATTGTAAGCGGGGCAGGGGAGCCTGTGTTGATGGCCGCGGAAACAAAAACCTGTAAAAAGATCGATTTTGAGCGCCTGATTCCGCTGTTCCTGGGTATCGTGGCGGCGGTGGTGCTGTCCTACAATATACTGGTATGCTGGAAGGTCTACCGGCACGCGCCGCTGCGCGAGGCGGCTTCCCGCTCGCTCATGGCCGACGGTTCGCGGTTCTTCTACGCTTCCGGACTTGTCGAGCCGCTGCCGGTGTTCGCGCTTAAAGCCGCTATGGCGCTGGGCGCCGATCCTGACGCGGCCGTGCGTGCGGAGGGCCTCGTCCTGTTCGCGGCGATAACGGCGATCACGCTGCTGTTCGTGCGCCGGCGCTGCGGGCCCGTAGCCGGCTCCATGGCCGCCATGCTGCTGGCCGGCAATCCTTACCTGGGCTATTACGCCATGCGCGGCGGGTCCCACCTTTACGCCCTTTTTTTTATCCTGCTTTTCTGGTACTGGTTCGACGCCGAAAAGCCTACCGTCGCCAGTTCCCTGGCGGCCGGGCTTTCCGGCGGGCTCGCCTGCCTGAGCCGGCTGGACTCCGCCTGGTTCATACTTATCAGCGCCGGACTGTTGCTGGCCCTTAAGCGCCGCGATTTCAGGTTTAAAGCGGCCGGGCTCTCGCTCGGGTTGGCTTTCCTGCTGGTGCTTCCCTACCTGGTTTACCAGAAGGCGCATTATGGGAACTCCCTGTACGCGCAGGAACTTCAACTGCGCCGCTGGGCGAACCTTGACCGTTACGGATATAACAGCGGCCGGCCGATGCCCTCCGAGCCGCTGTCCGCGGCCGGTTTCATCTTCCGCGACGGGGCGGTTTCCGCAGTGAGGAAAACTTTCGGCGGCCTGGGACGCAGCTTTTCGTACGAGATCCCCAGGGTGATCTATTACAAGTTAATCGTGGTGCTGTTCTTCCTGGGGTTTTACGCCGCCTTCGTCCTGAAAAAGGACGCGCTGCTCGTTTTTTTCACCGCCGCTTTTCTGCCGGTGCTCGCGCTGGCCCCGGTGCGGCAGATACCGGCCACGGGCGGCATAGAACTGCGGTATTATCTGAGCACGCTCTGGGGGCTGGCGGCGCTTGCCGGCCTGGGTTTCCAGGAGGCGCTGGAGTGGGGGACGTCGCGCTTTGCGGCCTGGCTGGAGGCCAAGTCAAAAGCTTACGAGGCCGCCCAAAAGCGGGAGGGGAAAAACTGATATACTAAGGAAGCGTAACGAAATAACTGAAGCATTTGGAGGCTCAGATTTGAGGCGGATGCGAGGCGCGACGAACGAGCATACCGG
>PEXO01000136.1:0-1063 GCA_002779045.1 Elusimicrobia bacterium CG08_land_8_20_14_0_20_59_10
CTCCCTGTAGGTAGCAGAAAAAACCGTAACCTGTAACCTGCAACCTATAACCTGACCCTGTCACTGTCCCCTGATTTATAACCTGACCCCTGCCACCTGTCCCCTGATTACATGCCAAGGATCTTTTTTATGGGCTTAAGCGCTTCCTGTCTTATTCCCCGGAAGACCGCCAGGGCCGCCCCCAGGTCCCTGGCCGCGGAGTTCAGCATGGCGGCCTGCCGCCGGGCTATAAATGCCGCGTCGGCGCCGGGGTGGCCGGCGGACTCTCTAGCATCGGCGCCGGTTCTGGCCAGCGAATCCTGGGCCGCGCAAAAGGCTTTTTCCAGATTATCAAAGCAGGCGGTTATAAAGCCGAGATCATAGGGCGCTGAATCCGGGACAAGCCTGCCGGCCGCAGAATCAGCCGCCTGAGCCCCGCCGGCCACAAGCGCCCGCTTCGGGCCTTCCACTATGCCAATAACATCTTTCTTGGAGGATTCAATAGCGACTTGGCAGTCCCGCAGCCCGGAACGGAAATCTTCCATAGCAGAGGCCATCTTCCTGAGCTCTGCTCCCATACAGGCCGCCAGCGGCTCTATGGCTTCTTTTAAAATTTTATCCGCCAGTTTCGCGCCTAGCAGATTGAATTCCGCAGCCAGGTCTTCTCTCAGCCCGGCCCGCAGCTTTTCCGTTTCCGCGGCGCGGAGCTGCGTTTCCTGCGGACCCGGCGGCTCCGGCTTAGGTGGAACCGGCGGCTCCGGCCGCGCGGCGGAAAGCTCCATTATTTTAAGCTCAAGGGCTTCTATGCGGGCCCTGGCTTTTTCCAGTTCCAGGCCGCGCGCACGCTCGGTCTCGGAGTCGGCCTGCTGCCGTTTTACCGCGGCCAGAAATTCCTCCATCTCGCGGCGGGATTCCTTGCGCGCCTCTTCACGGCCTTTTAGTTCGTAAGCGAAGGCCAGCCCTTTTTCCTGCGACTCCCGCAGTTTTGACTCCAGCTCGGTCATCTTAGTCTTCAGGTAGTCGATCATTTCCCGGTCCTGGGACACAGGAGGAGGCGGCGGCTTTTCCGGCGGGGCAGGCGCTT
>PEXO01000136.1:1088-1388 GCA_002779045.1 Elusimicrobia bacterium CG08_land_8_20_14_0_20_59_10
CGGCGGCGCAGGGACGGGCACCGGAGCGGGGGCGGGGTGGAAAATGGCGAATAGCGGGCTGCTCCCCTCCTCCTCCCCTCCCGAAAGGCCTTTCAATGATTTATCGTTTCCCTTTTCCATATCAGACTTCCGGCTTCTGACTTCCCGCGGCTTCATGGCCGATGGCGGCTGCGGAAGAAACCACCGGCTTTTTTATCCTGCCCTCGTTTATAAGCTTCCAGGCCGTGGCCAGAAATTCTTCAACCGCCGCGTCTATTTTACTTTCAGGCGGCGCACCGTACTTCATGGTCTGCTCCAGCA
>PEXO01000237.1 GCA_002779045.1 Elusimicrobia bacterium CG08_land_8_20_14_0_20_59_10
GTTCGTCGCGCCTCGCATCCGCCTCAAATCTGAGCCTCCAAATGCTTCAGTTATTTCGTTACGCTTCCTAAACCGGCAACCGCTGCTCCCTCATCCCTTTTTATACACCTGCGTGCGGAATCTGAAATACAGGCCGCTCAGGCCCAGCCACGGCATTAGCGAATACGCGAAATCCGTTCCGGGGGATATCAGTTCTATTCCCGGAACCGCGGCCAGTCCTGCCGCGACGGCGGTGCAGAGCATACAATAAGCGGCAAGGACGGAACTCTCGGCCAGCATGGCCGCGGCCAGCCAGCGGCTCAGGTTCAGGTCGCCTGAACGCACCTGCTCCTCCACGCGGCCGCTCCAGGAGGAACGTGCGGAACGCAGCCACGCCTCAACTGGAGAATATGCCCGGCCGGCAGCGGCCCCTATGAAGAAAGCCAGCGAAGGCGCGAGCCCCGCCGCGGAATGCGCCAGCACCCCCGCCGCGGCCGCGGCCGTCCCGTTAGGGGGAACAACCCCGCCTACCGGGATAAAATCGATATACAGCAGTTCCAGCAATATCCCGATGCGCGCGCCCTCCAGGACGCAGCCGTTCAGCCAGCCAAGAAGTATACCTACAACGACCGGACGGGAAAGAAGGAACTGTCCGGCCTGTACGGAGTCAAGCCCCAGCAGCCCCGTAAAAGCGCTGGATATTATAGTCCTGAGTATTACCGTCATAACCGTCCTTAAGACCGCGCCTCCCGGCAGGAGGCCTGTGCGGCAAAACCATCTACGCTATGGCCCCTAACAGGTCCAGCGGGGTATCGGAAGGGACGCCCCGGCCTTCTATCTTTATGCCGGCCGCGGCCAGAGCCTTAAGCGCGGCGCAGTCCTCGTCGTTAAGAAAAATGGCTTTCCCTATCGAAAGGTTCTTGCCGGCTGAATAATGCATGCCGCCTATATTGAGGGAGGTGAACTTCATTCCCCTGCCCAGCAGCGCAAGCGCTTCGGCCAGGCCCGGCAGCAGCAGCAGCACTTTGCGCGCGGAAGTCTCGGCCTGGGGTAGATACTCGGCTGCCTGCTCCACCGTCATTATCCTGAGGTCCACGCCCTCCGGCGTGGCGAAGCGCATTATATCCCTGCGCAGCGGGTCGGCGGCTATCTCGTCCGACACCACCGCCAGCTCGTCCGCCTTAAGGTGCGGCACCCAGCCCTCGGCCACCTGGCCGTGCACAAGCCTGTCGTCAACCCTGTAAAGTACCAGCATATTTTTTTGAACTTTTTGGCGATCAGGCAACTCGGCAATTAGGCCCGTAGTTTTTTCTTGCCTGATAGCCTTGTCGCCTAATACCCTATTTTTCCTATTTCTTCAGCAGCAGGCTCTTCACTTCGCAGATGGCTTTGCGGCCGTCCTCCA
>PEXO01000370.1 GCA_002779045.1 Elusimicrobia bacterium CG08_land_8_20_14_0_20_59_10
GGCGGTGGGCCGCGCGGTACCGGAGATACCATACGCAGTAACACCGGCAACGTGTATATTAATGATATTTTGCGTGTAATTATCCGAGAGGTATTTGGCGGGCCACCAGGCCAGCGACGCGAATGTCAAGGATGTCCACAAGCAGAATAGCGTCGCTATCCCCAATAAACAAAGTGGCCGTCCTCAGGAAACCAATTTGACGCGCACTTTAAAGCCTTCCACGGCCGTCACGGCCACGGCGGAGCCCGCGGGGATAGCGCCGGAAACGCTCTCGGCCTCCCACAGCTCCCCCTCCACCAGGGCGGTGCCCTTGGGGGAGATGTCGCTCTTGGCCAGGCCTTTCTTACCTACGATGCTTTCTATGCCGGTCACCACGCGCCTCAGCTGCGCTTTCACCACAATATAGCTCAGCGCCGCCACAACGGCCACCAGGCCGACTATCGTGGAAACCAGCATGCTTATCGAAACCGAGAGGCCGCCCATAGACGGCTGGTTGAACAACATAAGCCCTCCCATCAGTATGGACAGCGCGCCGGCCAGAGAGAGCAGGCCGTAGCTTACCACTTTTATCTCCGCTATGAAGAAGACGAAACCCAGCAGTATCAGCGCTATACCGGCGGAATTGGCCGACAGGGTCTGGAAGGAGTAGAACGCCGTAACCAGGGAAACGGCGCCTACCACGCCGGGCAATATCAGGCCTGGGTTGTACAGCTCTATGAAGAGCCCCGCCGCGCCCAGGCTCATAAGGATCATGGCGATATCCGGATTGGTTATGACCGCCAGGAATTTCTGGCGGCGGTCCGGGTAAAGATACTCCACTGCCGGAGACTTCACGCGCAGCAAGCCGAAGCCCGCGGCCTTGAAACCGTCCGCTTTGGCCAGGAAGTCTTTCAGGTCGGAGGCCATAAAATCGGCCATGCCGTTCTTTACCGCCTCCTGCGCCGGTATGGATTTGCTCTTGGTGACGGAGGTAATGGCCCATTCCACGTTGCGGCCGGTTTTCTGGGCTATGGATTTCATGTAGGCCGCCGCGTCGTTAAGGACCTTGTCCTCCATCGGGTCTTTCTTCCCGGCCTCCTTCCCGTCGGATTTTTTCCCGCCGATGCCGATGGGAACGCCGCCCAGGAACACCGGGTGCGCCGCGCCGATATTGGTGCCGGGCGCCATCGCCACCAGCGGCGAGGCCGCCGCTATGAACACGCCCGCGGAGGCGGCGCGCGCCCCCTGCGGCGACACGTATACGGCCACCGGTTTCTTCGAGGACAGGATGGCCTTTATTATCCCGCGCATGGAAACGTCCAGCCCGCCGGGGGTGTCCAGCTCTATCACCAGCAGGTCCGGGCCCCCGTCCGAATTCAGGCGGTCAATGGCCCCGGTCATGAACTCGGCGGCCACCGGCGTTATCACGCCGGCATAAGGAGCCACCAGCACCCTGTTGACCTCGCAGGTCTTCGCGGGCGCAGCTTTCGCCGCCGCCGCGCGGGCGGGCTGCGCGATAAAGCAGGCCGCCGCCAGCAAAAGAAATAAAATTTTAGTTTTCATAACGGTTCTCCCGTGAGGCCGCCCGCACAAATCCATTATACATAAAGGCCGCCCGGGCGAAGCGCCGACCACCCCCGCCGGGCAGCCCGCAGTTCTTAAAACGAACAATGTGCTACTGGTTCTCGAAATAGGAGGTTATGCCGCGGGCTATCCCGGCGCCGGCTTTTTTACCCAGGGAGACCTCGGTCTTCTGCCTGGCCTCGCCGGGGGAAGCCGCGGCCTCCTTGGCGCTGACGTCGAAGCTGAGGAAGAGCTTGGCCGCCTTCACGTCCTTCAGCGAGACGGCAGCGCTTCCCCTGTACCACTTCCAGCGCGAACGCGGGTCCGGGTCGGCCTGGGTTTCGAATTTAGCCGGGCAGTCCACGGTTATATCCGCGTTCCCCCCGCCGGTCTTAGCCTGTATCCCCAGCGTATTGAGCGTCTTTATTATCTCGGCGGCGGCCTTCGCGGACTCCTCCCCGGACATCCGCACCTCCACGTCCAGCGCCGCCAGGGCGCCCGCGGCCGCGCGGCGCAGGCCGTTGATATCAAAGGCCGGCCCGAAAGAGCCGCCGGGATCGAGCACGCGCAGGTCCGTTGTCAGGCTTTCCCGGTCCTTGAACAGCGCCAGCAGCTTCAGGGCGAACTTCGCCTTTGACATCTTGTCGGACGCGGCGGCAAAGCTGCCGTTCAGGTCCGTCACCCGCGCGTCAAGTTCATCAAGTTTGCCGTCCAGGGCCGCCCGCGCCTTCGACCGCTCGAGGGCGGCCAGCGCATAATGCCTGCCGGTCGCCGGGTCCTGCCAGGAGCGCACTATCTCCACGCCCTCAAGCATTTTAGAAGAATCGCTGCGCACGGCCTGCGTCACGTCCTGCGACGAGGAAGCGGAGGCCCTGCCGTCCTGCGAGGCGGTCCGCTCGGAGGCCGTCACGTAGGTCTTCATGGTGACCTGCGTAGAGAAGACGCGGGAGATCTCGCCGCGGGCCCTGTCCTGGGCGGAGGAGAGGCCGTCGCCGCAGCCCACCCCGGTAAGGAAGCGGGCGCGCGGGTATTGCGCGCTGTCCCCGCCGGTCCAGTCCGGGGCGGCGGCGGGGCTCCCGCCTTCGCGGACCGGAGCGCCCGCGCAGGCCGACAGCAGCGCCGCGCATAGAACAGGCAGAATAAATTTTCCCATGGTTCAGCTCCTATCGGGCCGTGCGGTAATGCAGATAGGTCCGCCTGCCCTTTTCCACCACTACATCCCTGAACACGGTAGAGCCGGCGACAACCCCGCCGTCGCGCGTGAACTCTATCGTCACGTCCTGTTTCCCCGGCGGCACGGCCAGGCGCGCCAGGCGTATCTGGGCGGGCAGCGTGGTCCAGCCGCGCGTATCGGCCGTTTCCGTGGCCGCGGAGGCCACATTGGTCACCAGCCTGGCCAGCAGCCCCCAGCCGGCGCCGGCCTGCTGCTCCACCTGGGCCGAGGCGGCCCGCGAGAGCACGAACTTCACCGCCGCGCGCGCGATAGCCCGCGCCCTTACCGCGTCGTTCTTCTCGTGCATGACATGTTCGGCTATCGCGGAGACATCCTCCACCAGGCGGCTCTCCGCCTGTGTCCCGCCGGCCAGCACCCTGGAGCCGGCTATCCGGTACGGGTCCTGGTTGTATTCGGGATAGGCCACGGTTATGGCGTCGCCCAGCACCCCGGCGCGCAGGGCATTGTGAAAGCGCTGTTCCTCGGCCTCCTCCATCCCGCTTTCGCTCACAGCCAGCATGGCCTTGTTCCAGGCCACCTGGAAGGTGCGCGAGATCTTCATCGGCGCCGGGCCGTTGTAATGCAGGAAAACTATTTCCCCCAGCCCCTTCTCCGCCAGCCCGGGGTAGGCCGGCACGTCGAATTCCGGAACGGGCATGCCGTAATCCGCGGCATAGCGCGCGAAGGCCGCCCGCGCCGCTTCGTAGGAGATGCGCGCATCATCGCGGTCCCCGTTCTGCTCGTAAAGCATGGCGCCCAGGTACTGTGCGAAGGCGCTGTCCTTCCAGCCGCTTTCGCCTTCCATGAACTCCGAGAAGCGCGCCAGGTAGGCCGTAACCTTCCTGGCCTCCACCAGCGCGTCATCCGTCTTGCCGAGGAAAACATAGTTCAGCGCGCGGAAGGCGTTGAGCAGCGCGCGCTCGAACACCTCCCCGGCATATTTAGTGGTATTGTCGTTAAGCAGGAAGGTGGCCGCGCCGCGGCTGATGCTTTTGGTAAAAAGCTCCTCCATGCGGTCCTCGGCTTTTTTAAAGTTCTCTTCGCTTGCCGCGTAACTCCCCTCGTCGTGCAGCACCATGCCGAGGTCAAGATGATACAGCACGGCGCTCTTTTCCCCGTACTCCGAGGCCCTGGCTTTTTCTATTTCCGCGCTCGCGCCGGCATAATCGTAAGCGGCTATGCGCGCGTTAAGGTCAGTCCGGTAGGAGCGCGAAGGTCCCGCGCAGGCCGTAGTAAAGACGGCCGCGCAGGCCAGCGCGAAGGGCTTGCAACGGAATAATATGCCCATCTGGAGGCCCGTATTTGAGCCGGATGCAAGGCGCGACGAACGAGCATACCGGTGGTCTGTAAGTGAGGAGCAACGCGGCAGCCGGTTCAAAGACGGGCCTCCCCCGGGGGGCTGAGCCGCTTTTGGGCTGCGCCGCGGCATTCCGCTAATGTACGCACAGTACATATCGTTCCATGCCACTTCGGCCCGCTCCAGAATCTGCTCGGCCAGATGGTCATATTATTTCGTTGCAAGCCCTGGTGTACGGACGGGAGCTTCATGCTCGTAAGAGCCCGCCGGGGCGGGCTCCCGGGCTTACCAGGTGGAGCCGGAGCGCTTCACGAATTTCTTTATCTTCTTCTGCCCGCTCCAGGAGATCCGGTTGGTCTTCATATCCAGCAGCTTCATATCCACCTGGTAAAGGATGACGGCTTTCCCGCCTTCCTTATCCTCGATGGTCTTTATGCTGCCGCTCAGCATGAAGTCGGCGCCGGTCTCCTGGCCATGGGCCTTCTTCGTCTCTTCGGAGGCGTTCGTATCCTGGTCCAGCCGCTCTTCGCGCAGTTCACCGCGCTCGTCCCGACCGGCCACGAAGGCCACGCGGCCGGAGTTTATCAGCGCGCGCTGTATATCCTCAACGAAGACGCCGGTATTGATATGCTCGCTGCTCTGGTTGCGCACCGTGCCCACTATGACGGCAGGCTTGGCCCCGGTGTTCGCGGCAGCCTCCCCTATCCACGGGCGCGACAGGCAGTCCGAGACCATCTCCTCGGCCGTAAGCCTGGAGTCGGTATCGTTCCATTTGCCGCTGATATCAACCACCGTATTGGCGTCCATGCGCTTGACCTGGGTGCCCCCGCAGCCCGCGCATACGGCAAGAACCGGCAGCAGGACCGGGAGAAAATATTTCCTCATCGTTTTAGCTCCTTAAAGCCGCGCGGCTCAATGCCTGGCTTCTTCTACCGCCAGTTCGTCAAAGGCTTTTTCGGCATTGGCCTTCACGTACTCACGCACCTGGGCGTTCAGTTCCTTGGCTTCCTCCATTATGGTCTTCACGGAAGCGAGGTCCAGCTTCACCAGCGAGAACATCGAGCCGTCGGAAGGGTCTATCCAGTGGTCGATGGGGGCGACGCCGGAAAGCTTCATCTGGGTAACGCTCTTGAGCGCGGTGGTAACGGTCTGTTCCTCGCTGGAGCTCTTCATGTCACCCGCCGTAGTGGAAGCCATGTAGTCCTTGGACATCTTGGCAATATAGGTATTGAAGACCTCCGCCACTTTGGCCCGCGCGCGGCTGTCGGCCGTGTCTATGGCCAGCGCCCGGTTCTTGATGCCTGAGGCTATGCCCACGCCGTAGAAACTGCCGTCCTTGAAGGCGCCGGAGCCTTGGTTGACCCAGGCCGGGCCGGAGGCCGCTATAGGAGAAGCGACAGCCGGGGCCGCTTCCTTGACCACGTTCTTGCCGCCGCCGCAGCCGGCCAGTATAACGCCTGCGCAAAAGCAGACAAAAACCTTAACGGAACTGTTCGTTCTATTCATAGTACAATTACACCTCGCTACTGTTTACCAGGAATCCTGCCCCGGATTGATAAAAAATTAGCAATTAAAGGCGGTATTGTCAAATTAGTGAATTGCCCCGGCGAAGTTGCCTGACTGGCGGGCCGCGGGCGGCTTTTTTTGGTAATATTGTGGACAATGCAACCTTATCCGCGCCCGGGGTCTTTCGAGGAAAAGTTCGTGCGCAGCGGCGGACATGGCGGCCAGAACGTAAACAAGGTGGCCACAACAGTACAACTGCGCTTTTTCCCGGCTTTATCCGGCCTGCCCCCGGAGGCGCAGGCCCGGCTGAAATCGCTGGCCGGCTCGAAGCTGACCGCCGAAGGCGACATAATAATCCTGGCCAGCGAATACAGGACACAGGAGCAGAACAGGCAGGCCGCCCGGGCCCGCCTGGCCGGGCTTATAGAGCGCGCGCTGCGCCCGCCGCGGCGGCGGCGCGCGACAAAACCTTCCTATGGTTCCAAACAGCGCCGCCTTGAGACAAAGAAGCTCCGCTCGGACATAAAACGGTCCCGCCGGCCATCTTTCGACTAGCCGGCGGCCCGCTTTACATTACAATGGTGATCCGCGCGGCAACGTGCGCCTTATATCTCGGGCGGCAGTTCTGGGAATTTACTTCACTTTTCCCATCGGCATGCCGCATTTCGGGCATTTGCCGGGCTTGTCCGATTCCACGCATTTCATCGCGCACATGTATTTCGCGGCGGCTTTGACCTTGGCTTCAGGCTTATCGTGCCCGCCGCAGTCGCAGGAACCGTTCTTGGCGGCGGCCGCCTGTATCTTTTTCACGCTTTCCGGCGTCTTGCCGGTTATCGTCACCTTCACGCCGTACTCCGTGTTTTCCGTTTTTACTTCGGCGCCCCCGGCATGGCAGGGGCAATCTTTCTTCATACCCGCTTTGTCAGCGTGCTGCTCAGCCGCCATCTTCTGTATTTTAGCGGCGGTTTCCTTGTCCTTGGTGGTCATCGTTATCTCGACGCCGTTATCGGCGTTCTTCACGGCTTTTTCCACGCCC
>PEXO01000176.1 GCA_002779045.1 Elusimicrobia bacterium CG08_land_8_20_14_0_20_59_10
AACAGGCTTGTCAACCGCTTAATTTTGTTTGGATTTTTAGACGAGAAATGCGGTTACGACAACGGTGTAGTGATAAGAGCCCCTAAAGGTAGGCTGCGAAAGCTGCCACGGCGCGTTGTCGGCACACGTTAACGATCCCAAGTCGGACACTAAGCCCCGCAGGCCGAAGGCGGCGGAAATACGGGATTTCTGCGGCCATTGCCACGCCAGGTCCCTGTCCAAGCCGGTCAAATTCCCGCAGATAGACGTGAGCAAGCATTATCCCGACGGTCCCTGTAATATGTGCCATCAGCCGCATCAGCCGAAGTAGCGGCCCGGTCAGCGAGTCTATTATGAAAAACTTCAGCCGTAAGCAATTTCTTAAGACCGTCGCCGGCGCGGCGCTCGTGATGGCGACGCGGGCCGTTACGGCCCCGCTTTCCGCGGCGGATAAATTTCCCCGCGAACCGCCCTGGAAAAGGAAGAAGCCCTACTGGGGCTACGCCATAGACGTGAACAAATGCATAGGCTGCGCCCGCTGCGTGGACGCCTGTAAGACCGAGAACGAAGTCGTACGCGAGCCGTTTTATTTCCGCACCTGGGTCGAGCGCTACATCCTCAGGCGTAACGGCGAAGTGAACGTCGATTCTCCGAACGGCGGCCTGGACGGCTACCTGCCGCCCGGCGCCCCGGAAACCGTAGCGAAAAGCTTTTTTGTTCCCAAAATGTGCAATCACTGTGAGAATCCTCCCTGCGTGCAGGTCTGTCCCGTGGGAGCCACCTTCAAGTCGGAGGACGGCGTGGTACTGGTGGACCGCAAGTACTGCATCGGCTGCCGCTATTGCATCCAGGCCTGCCCTTACGGGAGCCGGTATTTCAACCCCGTGCTTCACGTCGCCGACAAGTGCACGCTCTGCTACCATCGCATAAAAAAAGGGCTCAAGACCGCCTGCGTGGAAGTCTGCCCCACCGGCGCACGCATGTTCGGGGACCTCAGCGATCCCAAAAGCGCCATTGCCAGGTTCTACGAAACTGAAACCGTCCAGGTACTGAAGGCCCATATGGGAACCGAGCCCAAGGTCGTCTACAAAGGGCTGGATAAGGAGGTCCGTTAATGGACCTTGCATATATCGAAACGCTGCGCCAGGCCATGCATAAGGTCTCCGGCTTCATCTATCCGAACGACCTTGAGCTTCAGTGGAGCGTCCTTATCGTACTTTACCCCTATATCACGGGCCTGGTGGCCGGCGCCTTCGTGCTCGCCTCGCTGGAGCGGGTCTTCGACGTCAAGGCCGTAAAGCCCACTTACCGCCTTTCCCTGCTGGTGGCCCTGGCCTTCCTGCTGGTGGCGCCGCTTCCGCTCAATGTGCACATCGGGCATCCGGAGCGGGGTATTGAGATCTTCCTCACGCCGCATACCTCTTCGGC
>PEXO01000114.1 GCA_002779045.1 Elusimicrobia bacterium CG08_land_8_20_14_0_20_59_10
AGCTCTTTTTGCAAAGGGCGCTTGAAGATAGAAAGCATCCATGGTCAGGACATCGAGGAACCTCGGCATCCGCGCGTGGAATCTCTCCAAAAGCCTCAGCGCCGCTGTCGTCTCAGTTTCACCTGGAAGCACTGGCTCTTCGTCCAGGATGCAGGCCGGAGTCACTCCAACCACCTGTAGAACCACCTCGCGGTGATAATACTCAATGATCGGTTTTTCGTCTGTGCCGACATTGCGCTGGCAGCAGTTCTCACAACAACCTTTCTTGCTCTTATAAGTTTCAATCCCATCCAGCGCTCCCACCCAATAGGTGTCGGGATAAAGACGTTGGAACGCTTTCTTGCGCTTGGCGAGGCGGGCCGTGTTGGCCAGCATCATACGCAGGGGTTCCGGATCGCAGCGCTCCATGGCATAGGCCACGGCATCGGCCGATGGTTTGACGGAGCCCACCAAGGGCTCCCATCGCCCGGGGATTTGGAGTTGTTGCTCCAGTCCGTTGAGGCTACCGAGTCGCAGGGCGTGCATCCCGAACACGCTTAGAAATATGGCGGAAGTCGGAATGGGCGGAGTCTGGCGGCTGTCACGAACATGCTCCAGCATGTCCAGAAAGTTCCACCGACGCTCTATGTAATGGGCGAGGCGTCCGAGCATCCCGGCTAACGCTTCTTCTTGGTGTGGCGAATGATTTTGTTCCAGTTTTCGTTGGAAACTTCATCCAGCAACTTCCGTGCTTCCCGATAACGCCCCACCCAAAGCCGAACCTCCGGCAACAGTTCAGCGGGGATGTATTTCATGCGGGGGCGTCCTCCCCGGCTTTGGCCCACACACCAGGACAAATGCCAATGCCTTTTGGCTTTCGCGCACCGGCAATAAGGTTTGCCGCAACGTTTTTTCATCCGGATGAGACTGGCTCGCAGGAGCCCCGGCACATTAAGCAGCTGGCGCAATCTGGAAAGGGCGTGGCGTTCCCTTTCCGGCTGGGCCATAGGAGATAAGGCTGGTTTTGTTTTCATGCTAATATATTAACATATATTAGATAACAAAAGCAAATACCCGCATAGAATGAATGCGAATCTGCTTGGGAAGGGTTTATGGAAAGGCTGCCGACGGATAGTGACGAGAATTACTTAAGGCTTACGGAATTGCTGGGGCGCGGACCGGCCTACAGCAGGACTATCACGAAGCTTTTTTTCATCTTTTCAGCCAGGAAGGCGCGGGCTTCGCCCGCTATGTCGCGAAAATCCTCCAGGTCCGCCGGCGAGGCGGAGAGGAACTTTTCAGAGTTTTTTATCACCAGGACATACCCTCCTGCCGGGAGATCATCCGGCAGGGAGCGGAGACAGTCCAGCAGCGCGTCCCAGTTCCTTCCGAAATACGCGGGAAATTTGAAAACGCC
>PEXO01000296.1 GCA_002779045.1 Elusimicrobia bacterium CG08_land_8_20_14_0_20_59_10
CCTTGACGGGATAAAGCTGCCGAAGGACGGGCTCTGGCGGGCCAGGCTGCTGCTGCTGCGCGCCGAGACCGGCCGGGAATTCCTGAAGCAGTACGGCTATTCGCTGCCGACCGACAGCCAGGAGGGGACAAAGGACCTGACTAAACTGACGGCGGCCCAATGGCGCTCGCGCATAGGCGCCGATTACGACGCTCTCTGGGACCTGCGCGGCATGCTGGTTAAACGGCGCCTGAAGGACGAAGGCTACTGCGTGGATATAGCCAAGGCCTCCCTGGAATATACTCCCACGCTCTGGGATTTTATAGTGGGGCGCTGGAGCGGCTATCTCACCGAAGAGGCGGGGGCGGGCTCCGGCCCGGTCCCGGCCGGAAAGATAGTAGCCGATAAATACAAGGCGGACTTCTCTTTTTTGCTGCCGCCGGCGCACAAAGCTGCCGCCATACTTGAGAACGCGGCCGACCTGCCGGCTAAGGACAGGGAAACCGCCGCCGGGCTCTGGCGCATAAAGCGGCTGCTCCTGCCCGCACACAGCAGCGGTCTGTTCTCCGGCGACCACGCTAAGGCGGCTTCCGACGCGGTTGAAGTACTGATCAAATGGAAAGATACCCTGCCCTCGGCGCTTGCCCGCGCGCAGGCCGCCTACGAAGCCGCGGTCATTTCCGCCGGTAATTCCCTGAACAAGCAGGCTATGGACCTTTGCGTCCGGGCTATGGAGCTTGCGCCCAGGTCACGCCCCGGGTCCGAATGTGAAAAAATCAAAGCGCGCATGGAAGAGCCTTCGCTGCAGTTTACCGCCAAGCCGGTCCCGCCGCCGGGCAAGGGGCTGGCCAGCGTTACCGCGCGCAATATCCCCGCAGTTCACTTCAGGCTTTACAAGACCGCTCCGGCAGAACTGGAATTACTTTTCCGGAAGAAACAAGCCGGTTTCAACAGCCTGCGCTCGCTTACGCGGGAGGAAGTGACGGAGTTCCTCTCCAGGAAGCCGGAGTTGAGCTGGACGACGGAGCTGGATTATCCTGTCCCTTACCAGTTTATGACCAAAGAGATACTTCCCCCGCCGCTGAAAAAAGGGCTTTATGTGCTGGCCGCCAGCGGCGACGCGGATTTCCAGGCTGGGGGCTCCATCCTGAAAGCGGCGGTGGTGAACGTTACCGATATCTTCCTGTTGGGCACGGCCGGCATCAAGGGCGACCCGGAAGAGTATATCCTTGCTCCCGGCGAAGCGGCCCTGCCGCGTCAGGCGCAGCCGGAGATGTTCCATTTTTACGCCGTGAACGCGCTCAGCGGCCTGCCGCTGGGCGGCGC
>PEXO01000225.1 GCA_002779045.1 Elusimicrobia bacterium CG08_land_8_20_14_0_20_59_10
AAACTCCCTTCGCAGATACCCTGTAAAACAAAACCCCGTCCGCTTGCGGCGGACGGGGTCCTTGTCTGCTGACAGGCCCTGTTTAGAACTTGTAGCTTACGGTCACCGCGGGCAGCATAGCCGAGGCGTTATACTTGCCGTTGAGCTGGTTGGCGCTGTCCTGCAGGCTGTCGTTCACCTCTCTCTCCAGGAACTTGAGATAGGTGTAGGAAGCGTCCACCGTTATGTCGCCCCTGGTATAGCCGGCGCCTATCGACCAGGCCATGCGGTCGGAATCCGGCATGCGGGTCTCAAAGCGCTTTTCGGTAACGGGGTTTATATCATAAAAAACACCGGCGCGGGCTTTCCAGGCGTCGGAAACCTTGTACTCGGTGCCCAGGCGGAAGGCCCAGACGCTTTTCCAGTTCTTTATGTCGGTGCTGACCACCGTGCTGTCGGCCTGCTTCTGGATTATGACGTTCCTGTATGTGGTCCAGTTGGTGTAGTCGGCTTCGGCGGTCAGCAGCCAGTCGGCGTCGTACTGGTAGGCCGCGCCGATCTGCAGCGTGTCGGGCAGGGTAAGTTCCGTTTTCACCGGGCCGGTATAAACACCGGTCGCCGCCATATCGCCTTCCAGTTCCACCTTCACCGCGCTGTGGTAGTTGGCGCCGAAATTCCACTTATCGCTATGTTTGTACATAACGGCGACATTATAGCCCGTGCCGGTGCCATCGCCTTCAAGGGTGATGTCTTGCGCCAGTGCCGGATGCCGCTTGTTCAGCGTGGCGTCCACCATGGCATAGTTGACGCCGGCGGCCACGGAGAGCTTCTCGGTGGCGTTATAGGCGCCGCTGAGGTTGTAGTTTATAGACTGAACTTCGGACTCGGTGGCGGTATAGCGCGTATTGGCCGTGACGGAATCCCACTTCGTGGAAAGACCGAAGGGGGCGTTCACTCCGAGGCCTATCGCGAATTTCTGGTTTATCTTGCGGGTGGCGTAGAAATGCGGGGGGAGATGGGTTTTATTCTCGATCCGGTCTATGGAAGTGGAACCGACCTCGTTCTGATGGTCCATTGACGGGATGACCAGCACGGAGCCGAGCTCCACGTTCATGCCGTCCATACGGGTCATTGCCGCGGGATTGTACCAGACCGCGGCCGCATTATCGGCTACTGCCGTGAAGGCATTGCCCATGCCGTTGGCTTTGGCGTCCTGTTCCGCAAGGCGGAAACCGGCCGCGCCGGCATTGCCCGCCATGGCAAGAGCTGCTGCGAAAATAACAATATTTCCCATAACCCTCCTAAATGCCAAGTTACTACCCTCCAATTTTACAAAAAATAGCATCAGCAATGGAACGCCCGGTTCTTGCGCGGCCATAAACCACCGGAAATTTAGTGTGCCGTCATTG
>PEXO01000061.1 GCA_002779045.1 Elusimicrobia bacterium CG08_land_8_20_14_0_20_59_10
TCTATCACCGGCCACTCAAACCACCACGCCGGTACGTCATACTTTCCCAGGGAGCTAGCGCTGCGCCAACTGGGCTGAATCTATCACCGCTCGCACCAAGTCCGCTATCTATATTTAAATTATACAAACGACGGCGTGATGATGGCAAACTATTTCTTGAAGGGATACCTTGCCTCTATCACGGAACGCAGGCCGCCGCGCGGAGTAAACTCCCCCGTCACGGTGCAGGACCTCGGTTTTACGGCCTTCACCACGTCGTCCAGCACGCGGTTGGCTATGTTCTCCATGAAGATCCCCATGTTCCTGTAGCGCAGGAAATAATACTTCAGGGACTTCAGTTCGAGGCAGAGCCCGGCGGGAACGTACTCGATGGTTATCGTTCCGAAATCAGGCAGGCCGGTCTTAGGGCAGACAGACGTGAATTCGGGGTGCACTATCCTTATGGTGTACTGCCGGCTATACTGGTTTTCGAACGCTTCAATGGCGGGCAGGCTGACTTTCCTGACGCTCTGCGCCTGCGCCCTGGTATAACCGAACGAAGTGGATGTCTTCATGAAGCCTCCGTAAGAGAACGGGTCTCAGACCTTCATCTTTTTCAGCCTGAGAGAGTTAAGAACTACCGAAAATGAACTGAGCGCCATGGCCGCGCCTGCAAAATGCGCGGGGATCAATATGCCCCAGAGCGGATAAAAGGCTCCGGCGGCAAAAGGGATGAGCGCCATATTATAAATGAAAGCCCAGGCCAGGTTCTGGTTTATCGTGCGCTTTATCGCCTTTGAAAGCTTTACCGCGTTGACCACGGCTTTCAGGTCATTGCGCATCAGCGTAATATCGCTGGCCTCCGCGGCCACATCGGTGCCGGAGCGCATGGAGATGCCTATGTCGGCCTCGGCCAGGGCGGGGGCGTCGTTGAAACCGTCGCCGACCATGGCGGTGATCTTGCCGAGGGCCTTATAGCTTCTCACCAGCTCCCGCTTGTCCCCGGGAAAGATCTCCGCGTGGAAGGTCTTTATTCCCACGGCCTCCGCGGCGGCGGCCACCACCACCCGCCTGTCGCCGGAAGCCATCACCGGCTCTATCCCCATGCCCGCCAGCTCCCGTACGATATCCGCCGCCTCGGGCCGCAGCGTATCCCCCAGCCTCGCGTAGCCCTTATACTCCCCTTCTAAGGCCAGCAGGAGCACGGCGTCGGCGGCGTCAATTATCTCCTTGCGCACTTCCTCGGGGACCACGAGCCCCAGCTCGGCGAACCATTTCAGGCTGCCGGCGGTTATCTCCCCTTTTTCCACCCTGGCCTTTACCCCCTTGCCGGGAAAGGCCTCGAAGGCTATCACGGCCCCCGGCTTCACTCCCGCGGCCGCGGCGGCGGCGCGCACAGCTGCGGCAAAAGG
>PEXO01000432.1 GCA_002779045.1 Elusimicrobia bacterium CG08_land_8_20_14_0_20_59_10
GTATTATTGGTGGCCTTGGCGAAATCCTTTATCTGGGCCCTGTCGTTCTCTTTCTGCTTCAGCTCCTTCTGCCTGGCCTCGGGGGTGAGCCCGGGGTTCCAGTTCTCAAGGGCTTCCCTCTCGCTCTTGGGATCGAGCAGCGCCGGCTTGGCGGCTTTGCCCGCTTCCTCTATATTAAGGCCCTGCCCCTGCAGTATGCTGAATTCCGACTTCCCCTTTTCCGGGGGCACGGTGTATTTAAGCTTGACCTCCCCGAAGAGCACCTGCAGGTTCATCTTGCCGTCTTCGGTGGCGTCCATGGTAAACTCGGTGCCGCGCACGGCGCAGACCGCCGCGGGGGTGCGCACTTCGAATTTCTCCCTGCGCATCAGGTGGGGAACGCGTATCTTCATTCTGCCGAACATCAGGGCCAGCCTGGAGGACAGCGTCTTGCGCTGCTCTATCTCCAGGGCGGAGCCCTCTTTCAGCCAGACCTTGGTCTTGTTCGGCATATACAGCACCACGGAACCGTCGGCGCCGGTGCGC
Organism: Elusimicrobia bacterium CG08_land_8_20_14_0_20_59_10; assembly: GCA_002779045.1. Classification (GTDB taxonomy): domain Bacteria; phylum Elusimicrobiota; class Elusimicrobia; order Elusimicrobiales; family UBA9959; genus UBA9959. The sequence goes on from PEXO01000432.1 coordinate 526, forward strand.
ACGGCGCCGCCCTCTGGTATTTCCATGCCGTTCGAAGCGGGAGCCCACTGTCCCTCACGGTCCTGGCGGGCTTCCACGTTGCCGCTGAGGGACAGTACTTTGGCCTCTCCGGCCAGTACCACCCCGGGCAGCAATAAAAGAAGGAAGAATGACGCTGTTTTTATCCTCATAGAAGCAAGTTTAGCAGGAAATAGCCCTTGTGTCAATAAGGTTATTTTGGGATAATGACTGCGCGGGACGAACTGTTTTTCCTATGAAAACCGGCCCGCTGTAATCCCGGTTACATGTGATTTTCGTTACCCGGACGCGCACAGGCCGGCAGGGAATATAGCATTCCTCATTGGGGGATAAGCAAGAGCCGGGAAGAAAGGCTCCGGGAGAAGAATCATGAAACTATTGACTTTTGTTATACTGGCGGCCCTCCTGGCCGGCTGCGGCGCCGGAATAAGGAAGACAGCCGGCTGCCCCCCCTGTCCCCCCTGCCCCGTGGCGGCCGCCCCCACCGTAGCTAAGGCGGTTAAGCCCGCAGTCATAGCGGCGCTCGAAATCCCGTCTTTCACGGACAAAGAAGAAAAGGCCTCCCTGCTGAAGGCCGCGGCGCTGAACCTGCGCTATTTCGAACAGCTTAAAGATCCGACGCCCGTTTATACCTTCGGCTCACGAACCATCACCACAAAAGAGCTGACGGCCTCGGCCTCCGAATTTCTGCGCCTGCTAAGTACCGTACAGGACCCGGCCGGGCTGGAAAGCCAGTTAAAAACCAACTTTGATATTTTCCAGCTGGCCGGCGGGGATTCCACCGGCACAGTCATCTTCAGTTCCTATTACGAACCCACCATTGAAGCCAGCCTGACCCGCTCCGCTAAGTACAAGTACCCGATATACGCCAGGCCGGACGATCTCATTTACGTGAACCTGGGGGACTTCAACGAGAAGTTCAAAGGCGAGAAGATTACCGGCCGCCTCAAGAAGGGCGAGCTGGCGCCTTATATGGACCGCGACGAGATAGATTTCAACGATGGCCTGAAAGACAAGGGCCTTGAGCTGGCCTGGTTCACTAACAGGGCCGACATTATGGACCTGCACATAGAGGGATCGGGCAGGCTGGCCCTGCCGGACGGCAGGACAATTAAAGCGAACTTTGCCGCCACCAACAGCCTGAAATTCAAGGGCTGGCTGACCGCGATGATAGAAAAGGGGCTGATGCCGCGCAAAGGTATTTCCCACGAAAAGGCCAGGCAGTACCTGGCCGACCACCCCGAAGAGGAGCGCGGGATAATGACCGCGAACCCCCGCTACACCTTTTTTAAACTGGAACAGCCGGCCGACCCCGAGGAAGGCCCGGCCGGCACCTATGGCCTGCCGCTGACGGGCTGGCGCTCCGTGGCGGTGGACAATGCCCTGGTGCCACTGGGCGCTATAGCCTTCATGCGCTCCACCATGCCGGATGTGAACGAGGAAGGCACGCTCCTGGGCAGGAAATCCGACAGCCGCTTCGTATTCTGCCAGGACACCGGCGGCGCCATAAAGGGTCCGGGACGGGTGGACTTCTTCGCCGGCAACGGCAAGAAATCACGCACCTTCGCTTTCAAGCTCTGGGACCCGGGCCAGCTGTACCTGCTGGTGCTTAAGGAGAAGTAAAGGGTAAAGAGGGAAGAGGGGAGAACAGAGCGGGGGATTTAAGGAGAGCTTTATGAGAAAATGCGGGCTTTTTATTTTACTCTTGCCCTTTACCCTTTGTCCTTTACTATGCACCTCCGTGAACGCCGCCGGCCTGACCCTGACCGGCCTGGACGTGCTGGAGCGGGACGGCTTCAAACAGCTTGAAGGCAAACGCGTAGGGCTGATAACCAACCACTCCTCGGTGAATATGGACGGCTTTAACGCGGTGGATGTTTTACACAAGGCCGGCAATTTCAAGCTGGCTGCTATTTTCGCCCCGGAACACGGCTTCCGCGGCACGGAGGAGGGCGGCGTACATATACAAACCTCCACCGACCCCCTCACCGGGGTTACCGTTTACAGCCTTTACGGCAAGACCCGGCGGGCGACGCCGGAAATGCTCAAGGGCCTGGACATACTTGTCTTCGACATACAGGACATAGGCGCGCGCTTTTACACCTACCTTACCACCATGGGTTATGCTATGGAGGAGGCGGCTAAAGCCGGCCTGGCCTTCATGGTGCTGGACCGGCCCAACCCTATAGGCGGCATAGTGGAAGGCCCGGTGCTGGAACCGGGCATAAGCGCCTTTACCGCCTATTTCCCGGTGCCCACGCGCCACGGCTTCACCGCGGGGGAAATGGCGCTGTTCCACAAAGCCAAAGCCAGGCTGGACCTGGACCTGGCCGTGGTGACGATGGAGAACTGGACGCGCGACATGTTCTTCGACCAAAGCGGGGTTATCTGGACCAACCCTTCCCCGAATATACGCGAGCTGGACGCAGAGGTGCTCTACCCGGGGCTGGGCTGCTTTGAAGCCACCAATGTTTCGGTGGGCCGCGGCACCGACATCCCTTTTCTCTGGTTCGGCGCGCCCTGGATGAAAGCCGCTAAGATAGCGAAGCGGCTTAACACCGCCGGCCTGCCCGGGGTGAAATTCTCCACGCTCACCCTTACACCGTCCAGGGACGTCTATGCGGGCAAGGCCTGCGAAGGCGTAAAGCTAGAGCTCACCGACCGCCCCGCGGTACGTTCGCTGGATATTTTCGCCCAGGCCGCCTATCTGCTGCGGGAATATAACGGGAAGGATTTTGCAATTAAGCCGAAGGAAATGCGCAAGATGACCGGCTCCGGGGACCTCTGGCGGCTGCTGGGAGAAGGCGCCCGGCCCGAAAAGATAATAGCGGCTTTCAACAACAGCTCCGCGGCCTTCATGGAAGAACGCAAAAAGCACCTGCTCTACAAATAACGCCGGGATACTTGACCGCGAACGCGGATTTGTGTTTAATCTACCATATGGGGAATAAGATATTAGTTGTTGACGACGACCCTGAGATCTCAAGCCTGGTGCAGTACACCCTTGAGGCGCTGGGGCACACGGTGCGGGTTTGCGACAACGGCCGCGAGGTGCTGGACACCCTGCGCTCCTACAAACCGGAGCTGCTGGTACTCGACGTGATGCTGCCCGGCATAGACGGCTACTCACTGGCGGCGCAGATAGCGGAGGACGAGACCCTTAAGACCATGCCGATAGTGGTATTGTCGGCCCTCGAACCCTCCCGCGCCATGTTCCAGCGCTTCTCGCAGGTGGCGTCCTTCCTTACCAAGCCCTTCAACACCGACGATCTTACCGAAGCCATAAAGAACGCCCTGGCAAAAAAATAAGTTTCACCTTCCCAATAAAAACAGGAAAGCCAAAAGCTTTCCTGTTTTTAATTCGGGTTACCTGCTCCAAACGGGACCTGCCGCGGGGAAATGAATTACTGGAGGGACGCCTCACGGACCGGTTCAGCAAAACCTTCCGAAGGCCGAGGCTTGCGTAGCGCCGAGGCATGAGGCAGAGCGAGGCCACGGTGTGGCTAAGCGCGTTTTGCGCACCGGTCCGGGAGGCGTCCCGAACCCCACGGTGCTGGCCGAGCGCGTTTTGCGTTCCGGTCCCCGCGGCGGTCAACGCTCCCAATCGTGAAAACCTGTTATTTAGGAACCGGTTCAAAGCCGGGGGAGACTTTGCCGGCGGCGAGGTTGAGGGGGCAGGCTTCCTGGCAGAGGTCGCAGCCATAGGCGAAACCGTGGTCCTGCTCCGCTATCTCCGGCGGCATAGGTTCGCGCGCCTGGGTGGTCCAATAAGAAATGCAGAGCGCGGGGTCCAGCGCCCCGTCCTTAAGCGCCCCGGTGGGACAGGCCCGCGCGCAGCGCGAACAGGAACCGCAGGAATCATCGCGGGGCGCGTCCGGCTCCAGCTCCAGGTTAAGCGCCAGCCCCCCCACAAAGAAGTAACTACCCAGCCCGCGCGAAACGGCCAGCGTATTTTTGCCGCGGAAAGCTATCCCCGCCAGCCGCGCCAGCTCCTTCTCCAGCACCGGGGAAGTATCACAGAACACCCGTCCCTCCGCGCCGGGAAATTCCTGTTTTATGGTCTCCAGCGCCGCGGACAGCTTTTCCTGCACCCCGCCGTGATAATCGCGGCACAGCGCGTAGCGCGCCAGCCTCGCGCCGGGTTTCGCCAACAGCCCGGCAGCGAACCGCTTCCTGCCGGAGTTTTCTATAAACGCCGCCGGGGGCCCGGCCGCGCGCAGAGCAGCGGCATAATCCAGGCCGGGCGCCCAGTAGCGGAAGGCGCAGACCAGCGCCGAGCGCGCGCCCTCGTACCAGTTGGAAAGATTTTTTCTTTTAAGCGGGTCCCGGTTCAGGTAGGCCAGGTCCGGCGGGACACTCGCGGCGGCTTCGGCGAACCTGCCGAATTCGTCCAGGTCCCCCACCCCTGCGATACCCGCCGCGGCGGCGCCGCCGTACAGGGCGATTTCCTTGATCCTTTCCGCCTTACTCATCGAAAATATCAGGACTTGGACAGGCTGGAATATTCCCAGGAGGAATAACGCAGCCAGAAGAACCTGAAGAATTCCTTAAGGAACTCTTCCCGGGAAACCCGCCGGCCCAGGATGTCGCGCACGCTGACGGCGGTTTCAAGCTTAAGCTTATTGTTAAGGTTGACGCCCGCGCCGAGCAGCAGCCAGCCGGCTTCACGATTTATCGAGGAAGACTCCGCGATTATGCCGGCTAGCTTAAGCCATTTGCGGCGGCGCGGATGATAAGCGTAAACGTCGTTGGGCTTTTTTACCCGGGTCTTAATACCGTACAGCGCTATGGTCTCGGCCACGGCCTCCCCGCTGAGCACGCTAAGGTCCGGCAGGAATTTAAGGCCGGTCTCGGGCTTGAGCAGCAGGGTCATATAAAGTCCGCCGGGGCCCGATTCCCAAGCGCTGCCCCGGCGCCCCACACCGGCGGTCTGGGTTTCGGCCAGTACCAGCGTATTTTGCGCGGTCCCCTCCATGGCCATTTCCCGGGCTACGGCCTGGGTGGAGACGGTCTCGTCCAGGCAGACTATCCGGCTTATGCCAGGCAGGGTACTGAGGTCAAGCTCTTCACAATTGCAGGGTTTCATTTTTCCTCCACTTCAAAAGAGATGTCCAGCGGCCGCGCGGCGCTGGTAATGGAGCCCACGGAGATCCTGTCTACGCCCAGCCTGGCGAACTGCGCGGCCTTTTCCAGGTCCACGCCTCCGGAGATCTCCACCTCGGGCTTTTTGCCCTTATAGGAGCGTATCATCGCAATGGCTTCCATCATGTCCCTGTAGGCTATATTGTCCAGCATTATCACGTCGGCGCCCAAAGACAGGAAATTCCGCAGCTGGAACAGGCTCTGCACTTCCAGTTCTATTTTAAGGCCGGGCTTGGCCTTGCGCATGGCTTTTATGCGCCCGGCCAGCACTTCGGCGCTGCCGCCGGCCAGCGCCACGTGGTTGTCTTTTATCATGGCCATATCGTAAAGGCCCATGCGGTGATTTCTGGCGCCGCCCACCCCGGCGGCGTATTTTTCTATGGCGCGCAGGCCCGGCAGGGTTTTGCGTGTGTCATAAATCCTGGTGCGGCGGCTTGTTATTACGGAGGCGAACAGCGCGGCCCTGGTGGCTACGCCGCTCATATGCTGCAGAAAATTGAGGGCGGTGCGCTCGGCGGTCAGGATCGTGGCGGGCCCCTCCACCTGCATAACAATATCGCCCCTGTTTATCCGGGCGCCGTCCTTATAGCGGGTCTTTATTCCGGAGCCGGGCGCGGCCAGTTTGAACACGCGTTTGGCCACATCAAGGCCGCAAAGCACGCCTTTATCCCTGGCCAGCATCCTGCCGTAAAAACGGGTCCCCAGCGGCACAAAGAACCGGGTAGTCACGTCCCCGGGCCCAATGTCTTCCTTCAGCGCCGCCTTGATAACAGCGTCAAATTCCCTCATCTTTAAATTTTACCATTTAGCAGGCGCCGCGGAGGGCAGAATTATAGCTTTGTTTAACAGAAGGTACGCGAGGTGCACAGTCGGGGGCCTGGCACCTCGCGGCACTTATGTTAAGTAAAATTATTTCTTCCTGCGGGAGGTTTTGAGTTTTATACCGGTCATTTCGCGGAGCTCGAAGAGGCGGTTGCGCAGTTCCGCGGCGAGTTCGAAATTGAGGTTGTCGGCGGCG
>PEXO01000040.1 GCA_002779045.1 Elusimicrobia bacterium CG08_land_8_20_14_0_20_59_10
ATTTACTATTTACAACTTATGGCATCTTCGATAATGATATTTCTGGATAAATGCGCGGGCTGCACGCTCTGCGTCAAGGCCTGCCCTTTCGGCGCCATACACATGGCCCCGCCGCCTGGACAGGCGGCTGAAGCCGCCTCCGCGAAAATGCCCGCCGTCGGCGGGCGTCCGGATGGCGGGGTGGCCAGAACAAAAGCCGTCATAGACATGGCAAAATGCACCTTTTGCGGGGCCTGCGTGACCGCCTGTAAATTCGAAGCCATAGAGATGAAAAAGGAAGACGGGCCCAAAAAAGATTTTTCGGGCTACAAGGATGTCTGGGTTTTCTGCGAACAGAAAAAAGGCGCGGTACAGACCATCTCTTTCGAACTTCTGGGCGAAGGCCGCAAGCTCGCGGACAAGCTTGGCGTAAAACTCTGCGCCGTCATACTGGGAAGCGGCTTGGATCCCGCGATACCGGCGCTGGCCGAACGCGGGGCCGACAAGATCTATTTCGTGGACCATCCCGCCCTTAAATCCTATCAGGACGACCCTTATACCGAAATTCTCGTAAAACTGGTAGAAGAGTATAAGCCGGAAATAGTCCTTTGCGGCGCCACCATAATAGGCAGAAGCCTCGTTTCCAGGGTAGCGGTCAAAGTGGATGCGGGCCTTACGGCCGACTGCACGGGCCTCGATATAGACGCCGAAGAACGTCTCCTCCTGCAAACCCGCCCGGCTTTCGGCGGGAACATCATGGCCACCATAATCACCCCGAATCACCGCCCCCAGATGGCCACCGTAAGGCACAAAGTTATGAAAGAGGCCGAGACGACCAAAGGACGCACGGCCGAAGTCGTAAAGAAAAGCTACCCGGAAGAAACGTTCCGCTCCCGAACCCGGCTCATGGACGTGGTCGAAGAAATAAGCGAAACCGTGAATTTGTCCGAGGCCGACATAATAGTCTCCGGCGGACGAGGTGTGGGGGGGAAAGAAGGATTCGCGACGCTGGAAGAACTGGCAAAAACTCTGAACGCCGGCGTAGGGGCCTCAAGGGGCGCGGTTGACGCGGATTGGATACCCTACTCCCACCAGGTGGGGCAAACCGGGAAGACGGTCTGCCCCAAACTCTATATCGCCTGCGGCATCTCCGGCCAGATACAGCATCTTATCGGTATGCAGTCCTCGAAGGTTATCGTGGCAATAAACAAGGACCCCGACGCTCCCATCTTTAAGGTAGCCACCTACGGGATAGTCGGAGACCTTTTCCAGGTAGTCCCCGCCCTGAACAAAGAATTCAAAAGAATACTAACCTGG
>PEXO01000415.1 GCA_002779045.1 Elusimicrobia bacterium CG08_land_8_20_14_0_20_59_10
TCGTTCGTCGCGCCTCGCATCCGCCTCAAATCTGAGCCTCCAAATGCTTCAGTTATTTCGTTACGCTTCCTTAGCCGAGATAAGACTGCAGCCTGCGCTCCACCACCATGGGGATGCTGCCCTTCATAATCTCCAGGACACCTTCCAGTATCATAGCCTTCAGCTTTATCTGCGCTACCATGCGCGAGCGGATCTTGCCGGAAATGGGCGTGCAGACCATATTGGAGAACAGTATCCCGTAGAAAGCGGAAGTTATGGCCGTCGCCATCGCGGGGCCCACGGCGTCGGGGTCGGAAACCTGCTTGAGCACGCCGATGATGCCTATCAGGGTACCCAGCAGGCCGAACATCGGAGATAATATGGCGAAGGTGCGGTAGACATTGGCTATTTCGTTCAACTCGTCGGCGCCCTGGTTTATCTCCAGCTCTATGACATGCTTGACGAAGTTGGAATCGTTATACTCCAGCGCGGCCGCGGAAACGCGCGCCAGGAAGCCGTTGGCGTGTTTAGGATCCGCCTCCCTCAGGGCCGACAGCCCCACGGAACGGCACTGTTCAGCCAGCCCCACCATTATAGGGACCGTGCGCTGTATCTCCGCCGTTTCGTCAGCGAACATCAGGGCGCGCAGCTCAGTGACGGCTTTCACCAGGTACTTGAAAGGGGTATTTATCAGCATGGCCACTGAGCCGCCGCCCAGCACCACGAAAACGGCATGCATGTTGACCAGGGAGGATTCAAGCTGCCCGGTCTGGACACCCACAACTATCAATGCGACGAGGGCCACTAAACCAATTACGGTAGCGAAGTCCATATGTAATCAGGTATCCTTGTCTAGTTTAATTATCCGCTGACTTTTTACCACACGATAAATTATAAATAGACCGTGTTTCGAAAAAGTTATAAAGCTGTTACAGTAATACTCCGCAAGACGCTGCGGCACGGCGGTTTTCGGTATGGCGTTATCATGAATTGAACGGGATCTTGAAAAAGAAAGTGGAGCCTTTGCCCAGCCCCGGGCTGGTAGCCTTTATTATCCCGTTGTGTCCGCGTATTATTTCGCCGGCTATGGATAATCCCAGGCCCCAGCCCTGTTTGCGCAGTTTTGCATCTTTCTGGTGTTTCGCCTGATAGAACTTTTCAAAGACCATCTCCGTCTCGCTGCGGTGTATACCTATGCCGGAATCCTTAACGTAGGCGCAGGCATAACGGCCCTCCTGCCGCAGCGTGATCTCCACGCGCTTGCCTACCGGGGTAAATTTGATGGCGTTGTTGATCAGGTTCATCAGCACCTGGGACAGCCTGAAACGGTCGCCGGTGACCATCAGCCCCTCCGGCAGCGGGTTGGCCACGAACTCCACGGGGCG
>PEXO01000250.1 GCA_002779045.1 Elusimicrobia bacterium CG08_land_8_20_14_0_20_59_10
CCCGTGCCGAGGCCGCCGGGCAATTTCACGGCGCAGCCGCTGTCCAATTACCGTATAGCGCTTTCCTGGGAGCCCGCCCCTTACGAAGGCATCACCGGCTACAACCTGTATTATGATAATGCCACCAGCACGATAAGCTACGCGACACCGCTACACACTTTCACGGCGGGGCAGACCTCGTACACGGCCGATATGCCGGGCGCGGGCAATTACAAATTCAACCTGCGCGCCGTGCACCGCTGCGGCACGGAAGACCCCAATACGCGTATCATAGCCTCGGCGCCGGCGCTCTTTAGCCTCACCGGTGTAAAAGCGGCCATAAAGATCCCGCAGTCGGGCAAGAAGATAAACGGCAACAGCGTAACGGTGATGGCCGAACTGGTGCTGGGCGCCAAAGCCGACACGCGCGATATCAGGTTCGAGTATAAGCTTTCGACGGCGGCCGAATCCGCCTGGGCTGCTATCCCGCCCAAGAACGCGTCCACACATCCGAACCCCGACCCGGCCTCGCCATACTTCCTCTTGTGGAACGTGGACGGCCTGGCGCAGACCAGCTATGACCTGCGCGCCGTGGCCACCGACAAGGGCGGCGTCGCGGATGCGGCCCCGTCGGCCATAACTGTCAATATCACCGACCAGGGCAATGCCGATATCAAAGAGAATGCCAGCGGCAATACGGTGACCAAGGAGCAGGAAGTAAGCAGCCTGGTGTCCAATACCATCCAGACCGGCGATGGCGCTTCCCAGCAGATGACCACGCTGGTGATACCTGCCAGCGCTCTTCTGACCGCCACGGCGGCCGTCTCGGTCACCAATAACCCGCTGGTGACCCTGATCGCTCCGGTGAACGCGCAGCCGTCCGGCGTGATCACGCGAATATCCCTGTCCAACGGACAGACGCTGCTGGCCAACGGACAGCGCGCCGACGTCACGCTGGTATATTCCGACGCTGATAATGACGGCATAGTGGACGGCAGCACGCTGCTGGCCAGCCAACTGGTGATGTATTCTGCTGACGACCCGGCCGGCCCCTGGACCAGCGACCTGTCTTCGGTGGTGGACATGGCCACCAACAAGGTGCACGGGCGCACCTCGCATTTCAGCTACTTCGCGCTGTTCGGGCCTATAGCGGCGAACCTGAATTCGGCGAGGGCCTATCCCGTGCCCTGGAAGCCCGGTTCCGGCGGCCGCTTCGATACGCCGGCCGGCGTGGTGGAAGGCCTTATCTTCGACGACCTGCCCGCCGCCGCCGAGATCCGCATCTATACCATAACGGGCCAGCTGGTGCGCAAGCTTGACG